>NZ_JBFUIK010000002.1:0-227483 GCF_056401915.1 Cellulomonas sp. P4_D11
GTCCCGCACCCGCCGGCGCACCCGACGCCGGCGACGGTCGCCGCCGCCCCGGCCGCACCGGTCGCCCCGCCTCTCGACGCGGTCGAGGCCGCCCACGCCGCGACGTTCGGCAGCGTCGACGAGGAGGGCACCGTCTCCGTGCGCGAGGCCGCCGGCGAGCGAGTCGTGGGCCAGTACCCCGGTGCGACCCCGGACGAGGCGCTGGCGCTGTACGTGCGGCGCTTCCTCGACCTGCAGGCCAAGGTCACCCTCTTCGAGGCGCGTCTCACGGCGACCGACCTCTCGGTCAAGGAGATCGACCAGACCCTCGCGCGGCTCACCGACGAGGTGGCCGAGCCGGCCGCCGTCGGCGACCTGGACGGGCTGCGCGCCCGGCTCGAGACGCTCCGGGCCACGGCGGCGGAGCGTCGCGCGGCGGCCGAGGTGGAGCGCGCGGCGGCCCGCGAGGCCGCYGTCGTCGCCCGCACCGAGATCGTCGAGCAGGCCGAGAAGATCGCGGCGACGGACCCCTCCCGGATCCAGTGGCGCCCGGCGGGCGAGCAGCTGCGCACCCTGCTGGACCAGTGGAAGGAGGCGCAGCGCTCCGGGCCGCGCCTCGACCGTCCCACGGAGGAGTCGCTGTGGAAGCGGTTCAGCCACGCCCGCACCACGTTCGACCGCGAGCGTCGGCACTTCTTCGCGGAGCTCGAGACGCGCAACGCCTCGGCCAAGCACGTGAAGGAGGACCTGGTCGCTCAGGCGGAGAAGCTACAGTCGAGCACCGACTGGGGTGCCACCGCGGGCGTGTTCCGCGACCTCATGACGCAGTGGAAGGCGGCGGGGCGTGCCAGCCGCGCCGACGACGACGCCCTGTGGGCCCGGTTCCGCGCCGCGCAGGACGCCTTCTTCGCCGCCCGTGACGCCCAGTCGGCCGCCACGGACGAGGAGTTCCGCGGCAACCTCGAGGTCAAGGAGGCCCTGCTGACCGAGGCGGAGGCCCTCCTGCCCGTCACGGACCTCGCGGCGGCCAAGGCGGCCCTCCACAAGATCCAGGACCGCTGGGAGGCCGCCGGCAAGGTGCCCCGTGGCGACGTCCAGCGCATCGAGGGTCGCCTGCGCGCCGTCGAGACGGCCGTGCGCGACACCGACCAGGCGCAGTGGCGGCGGACGAACCCCGAGACGCGTGCGCGTGCCGAGGGGGCCGCCGCCCAGCTCGAGCAGGCCATCGCCGGGCTCGAGGCGGACCTCGACCGCGCCAAGGCGGCGGGCGACACGCGCCGGATCGCCGACGCCCAGGCGGCGCTCGACGCCCGACGCGCATGGCTCGAGCAGGTCCAGCGCGCCGCGCAGGACGCCCGGGGCTGACCGACCAGCTCGCCTCACGCAGGCCCTCGCCCCGCGGGCGGGGGCCTGCGTCGTCTCGGTCGCGACGACCCGCGGGAGAGACGCGCGCCGCCACGCGCGGCCGTCCACCGAGCGCGACCACACGGCAGGAACACGAGCGCCCGCCGCGACCGGCACCATCCACAGATCGCGGCTACCCGGCCGGTGCCTGGCGCCGGCCGCCATGCTGACTCGGTGAGCACCGGCCTGGACGACTATCGCCCCCGCGACCTGCTGCTCCCTGCGACCGTGCGCCGCGACGACGTCGGCCCGGCCGCGTGGTTCGGGCTGCTGCGCGACGGCGTCGTCCGCATCGTCTGGGGCGAGGTCGCCATCGCCGCGGACCTCGCCGACACCCCGGACCTCCGGGCGGCCGCGCTGGCGCCACTCGTGCCCGCCCGCGGGGTGCTGGGCCGGCGGACGGCGGCCTGGGTGCACACGGGCTGGGCGCCGCCGACGCGCGTCGAGGTGCTGGTCCCGACCGGTGGCCGCCGGACGGATCCCCATCCCGAGCGGATCGCCGCGGAGGCCGTGCTGGCCCCGTCGGACGTGGTCCGCGTGGGCGGCCTGCGCGCGACGTCGGTCCTGCGCACGGGGATCGACGTCGCGAGGATGCTGCCGCGGGACGAGGCGGTCCCGCTGGTGCGGGCGCTGGAGCGGGTGGGGTTCGACGTGCGTAGTGCGCTGGAGCACCTGGCGAACCTCAAGGGCCAGCGCGGGATCCGGCGGGCGCACTCCACGCTGGGCGACCTACGAGGTCAGGCCCGAATGACCGGCTCCTCGGCGGCCTTGGCCCCCGTGATGCGGTAGACGTCGAACACGCCCTCGACCTTGCGGACCGCGGCCAGCACGGACGCGAGGTGGCTCGGCTCGGCCATCTCGAAGACGAACCGCGACAGCGCGACCCGGTCCCGCGACGTCGAGACCGACGCCGAGAGGATGTTGACGTGCGAGTCGGACAGCACGCGCGTGACGTCGGAGAGCAGCCGGCTGCGGTCCAGCGCCTCCACCTGGATCTGGACGAGGAACAGCGAGGAGCTGGTGTGGCTCCAGGCGACGTCGACCATGCGCTCGGGCTCCGCGCGCAGGCTCTGCACGTTGATGCAGTCGCTGCGGTGCACGCTGACGCCGGCGCCGCGGGTCACGAAGCCGACGATGTCGTCGCCCGGGACCGGCGTGCAGCACTTGGCCAGCTTGACCCAGATGTCGTCGACACCCTTGACCACGACGCCCGGGTCCCCCGTGCGCACGCGGCGCTGCGTCTGCCCCGGCCGGGCGACCTCGGCAAGGTCCTCCTCGGCCGCCGTCTCGCCGCCCATGGACTGCACGAGCCGCTGCACCACGGTCGCGGCGGAGACCTGACCCTCGCCGATCGCCGCATACAGCGCGGAGACGTCGGCGTAGCGCATCTCGTTGGCCAGGGCGACCAGCGACTCGTGGCTCAGCAGGCGCTGGATCGGCAGGTTCTGCTTGCGCATCGCCTTGGCGATCGCGTCCTTGCCGTGCTCGATGGCCTCCTCGCGGCGCTCCTTGGAGAACCACTGGCGGATCTTGTTGCGCGCGCGGGGGCTCTTGACGAAGCCGAGCCAGTCGCGCGACGGGCCGGCTGTCTCGGACTTCGACGTGAAGACGTCGACGACGTCGCCGTTCTCGAGCGAGGAGTCCAGGGGGACCAGGCGGCCGTTCACGCGGGCGCCCATGGTCCGGTGCCCCACCTCGGTGTGCACGGCGTACGCGAAGTCGACGGGGGTCGAACCGGACGGGAGGCCGATGACGTCGCCCTTGGGCGTGAACACGTAGACCTCGGAGCCGGCGATCTCGAACCGCAGCGAGTCCAGGAACTCGCTCGGGTCGGCGGTCTCCTTCTGCCAGTCGACCAGCTGCCGGAGCCACTGCATGTCGTTGCCGGCGGTGTCCGGGTCGGCCGAGCTGCCGTTCTTCGCGCTCTCCTTGTACTTCCAGTGCGCCGCGACGCCGTACTCCGCGCGACGGTGCATGTCGTGCGTGCGGATCTGGATCTCGACGGGCTTGCCGCCCGGACCGATCACGGTGGTGTGCAGCGACTGGTAGAGGTTGAACTTGGGCATCGCGATGTAGTCCTTGAACCGGCCCGGGACCGGGTTCCACCGCGCGTGCAGCGCACCGAGCGCCGCGTAGCAGTCCCGCACCGAGTCGACCAGGACGCGCACCCCGACGAGGTCGTAGATGTCCGCGAAGTCGCGGCCGCGCACGATCATCTTCTGGTAGATCGAGTAGTAGTGCTTCGGCCGACCGGTGACGGTCGCCTTGATCTTCGCCTTGCCCAGGTCCGAGCCGACCTGCTCGCGCACGGTCGCCAGGTACTCCTCGCGGGCCGGCGCGCGCTCGGCCACCAGGTGCACGATCTCGTCGTAGACCTTGGGGTAGAGCGTCGCGAACGACAGGTCCTCGAGCTCCCACTTGATCGTGTTCATGCCGAGGCGGTGGGCCAGCGGAGCGTAGATCTCGAGGGTCTCGCGGGCCTTCTTCTCGGCCGACGCCGCGGCGACGAACTTCCAGGTCCGGGCGTTGTGCAGCCGGTCGGCCAGCTTGATCACCAGCACCCGGATGTCGCGCGACATCGCGACGACCATCTTGCGCACGGTCTCGGCCTGCGCCGCGTCGCCGTAGGTGACCTTGTCCAGCTTGGTCACGCCGTCGACCAGCATCGCGATCTCGGGACCGAACTCGCGCCGCAGCTGGTCGAGCGAGTAGTCGGTGTCCTCGACCGTGTCGTGCAGCAGCGCCGCGGCCAGCGTCGACGGCGTCATGCCCAGCTCGGCCAGGATCGTCGCGACCGCCACCGGGTGCGTGATGTACGGGTCACCGCTCTTGCGCAGCTGGCCGCGGTGCGCCTTCTCCGCGACGACGTACGCCTGCTCGACGACCGCGAGGTCGGCCTTGGGGTGGTTGGTGCGCGCGGCCTGCAGCACCGGCTCGATCGCCGGGAACGCGGCACCGCTGCGCGCCCCGAACCGGCCCAGGCGCGAACGCATGCGGCTCGACGGGGAGTCGCTCTGCGCCGCCGGGACACCGGTCTCGGGCGTGCGGACGTCCTCGCTCATCACACCCCCTCCCACGGTCGAGGCGACAGTCTACGACCGCGCGGCGGGTGGGACGGTCACGGGCCACTACGGCCGGCGCGGCCGCGGTCCGGCGCCCGACCTGGTCAGGGCACCGCGACGAGGACGTCGACCGCGTGGCCGGCGAGCAGGTCGCGGCCGCGGAGCGCCTCGAGCTCGACGAGGAACGAGAGCCCGACGATCTCGGCGCCGCACCGCTGCAGCAGCGCCACGGTGGCCGCCGCGGTGCCGCCCGTGGCCAGCACGTCGTCGATCACGAGGACGCGCGCGCCGACCGGGACGGTGGACGGGTGGATCTCGATCGTGGCCGTGCCGTACTCGAGCTCGTAGGACTCCGAGGCGGTCGGGCCGGGCAGCTTGCCCGCCTTGCGCACCGGCAGCACCCCGGCGCCGAGCGCCACCGCGACGGGCGCGGCGAGGAGAAACCCGCGGGCCTCCATGCCGGCGACGAGGTCGACCGGCCCCTCGACGCGCGCGGCGATCTCCGCGATGACGTCGGCGAACGCCGCCGCATCGGCCAGCAGCGGGGTGATGTCCCGGAAGAGCACCCCCGGCTGCGGGTAGTCGGGCACCAGGCGCACCAGCTCGTCGATGCGCCGCAGCACGTCGGCACGCGAGGCGGGGACCCCCGAAGAAGTCCCCGCCGCGCCGAGCTGTTCGGTCACTTCTTGCGCTTCGGCTGCGCCGCGACGCCCTGGTGCGCGCCGGGCTTGAGGGCGCCGACCGTGACGTGCACAGGCCCGACCTGGTCGGCCTCGGCGTCGCCGCCGGCCACGCGCGCCGCCCGGGCCGCCAGCACCTTGCGGGTGTGCTCGCGGATCGGACCCTCCTGCTGGCGCAGCACGACCTCGAACGGGGTGGCCAGGAAGATCGACGAGAACGTGCCGATGAGCATGCCGACGAACAGCGCGAGAGCGATGTCCCGCAGCGTGCCCGGGCCCAGGACGAACGCGCCGACGAAGAGGATGGCGCTCACGGGCAGCAGGGCGACGACGGACGTGTTGATCGACCGCACGAGCGTCTGGTTGACCGCGAGGTTGGCCTTCTCGGCGTAGGTGAACCGCGACTGGTCGAGGGTGTCCGCGGTGTTCTCGCGCACCTTGTCGAACACGACGACCGTGTCGTAGATCGAGTAGCCGAGGATCGTCAGGAAGCCGATCACCGTCGCCGGCGTGACCTCCCAGCCGACCGCCGCGTAGACGCCCACCGTGATGATGAGGTCGTGGAAGAGCGCGAGCAGCGCGGCGACCGCCATCCGCCAGTTGCGGAAGTAGATCGTCATGACGATCGTCACGAAGACGAGGAACACCAGGATGCCGGTGATGGCCTTCTTGGAGATGTCCGCGCCCCACGACGGCCCGATGAACGAGCTGGTGACGTTGGTCGCCTCCGGCACGTCGAACGCCGTGGCGAGCGCCGTCTTGACCTCTTCGACCTGGTCGTTGGTCAGCGTCGAGGTCTGGACGCGGAGACCGTCGGCGCCGATCGTGGTGACCTTCGGCTGCTCGTCGGGCGCGATGTCGAGCACGGTGTCGATGGCGAGCTGCTGGTTCTCGTCGGCCACGCCCGAGACGACGAACTCCGAGCCGCCCCGGAACTCGATGCCCGGGTTGAGGCCGGGCTTGATGAGGAAGATGGCCGACAGGATCACGAGGATGGTCGAGATCGTGAACCAGATCTTGCGCCGACCGACGATGTCGTACGACCGCCGGCCCGTGTACAGGTCGTTGCCCCACTGGGCGAATCCGGCGGCCATCAGTGCTCGTTCCCCTCGGTGCGCCCGGACTCGGGCTCGGACTCGGTGACGGGTGCGTCGACGGGAGCGTCGGTCGCGGCCGCCTTCTGCTGCTCCGCCGCCTTCGCCGCGGCACGCCGCTCCGCGATCGTCAGACCGCTCGTGCCACCGCCGACGGCGACCGGCACGCGGGGCGTGGGCTCCGCGTCGACCGGCGCGTCCTCGACGACCGCGTCCTCGACGGCCGGGCCGTCGGAGGTCCGCGGACCCGTGACGACGCGACCGCGACCGACGTAGCGCGAGCCCTCGACACCGAGGCGCCGCGGGTCGAGGCCGGAGAACCGGTGCCCCTGGCCGAAGAACTTCGTGCGGGCCAGCAGCTGCATCACCGGGTGCGTGAACATGAAGACGACGAGCACGTCGATGAGCGTGGTGAGACCGAGGGTGAACGCGAACCCGCGCACCCCGCCGACCGCCAGCAGGTAGAGCACGATCGCCGCGAGGAAGTTCACGGCGTCGGACGCCAGGATGGTGCGGCGCGCGCGCTCCCAGCCCCGGTCGACCGCGGCGACCAGCGTGCGGCCCTCCCGCAGCTCGTCACGGATGCGCTCGAAGTACACGATGAACGAGTCCGCGGTGATACCGATGGCGACGATCAGACCTGCCACACCGGGCAGCGAGAGCCGGTAGCCCTGCGTCCACGAGAGCAGCGTGATGATGCCGTAGGTGACCGTCGCGGCGATCAGGAGGGACGCGACCGTCACGAACCCGAGGGCCCGGTACTGCAGCATCGAGTACAGGACGACGAGCACGAGACCGATGAGGCCGGCGATCAGGCCCTTCTCGAGCTGCTCGGACCCGAGGGTCGCGGAGATCTGCTCCTCGCTCTGCACCGTGAACGTCAGCGGCAGCGAGCCGAAGTTGAGCTGGTTGGCGAGGTTCGCCGCGCTCTCGCGCGTGAACGTGCCGGAGATCTCCGCCTTGCCGTCGGAGATGATCACGCCGCTGGCCAGGCTGGGCGCCGAGATCACGAGCCCGTCGAGGACCATGGCGAACTGGTTCTGCGGCGGCGTGGCCGACAGGCCCTGGAGACGCGTGGTGACGTCCGTGAACTGCGTCGTGCCCTTGGAGTCGAACGTGATGTTGACGACCCACTCGTTGCTGGTGCCGCCGTTGGGCAGCTGCTTCAGACCCGAGCTCGCGCCCGAGATCCGCGCACCCTCGATCTCGACCGGACCAAGGATGTACTTCGCGCTGCCGTCCTGGCTGCACGTGACGAAGGCCTTGTCCGGGTCACCGTTCACGCCGCCGGTGAGGTTGGCGGAGTCGGTGCAGTCGAGGGCGTCGAAGTCCGCCTGGACCTTCGGCGTGATGTAGTACGCCGCGTCGCTGGGGCTGTCGGGCGACGCCTTGGTGGGCTCGTCCGACGGCTCCGCCGCCGCGCTGGGCGTCGGGGTCGGTGCCGGCGCCGCACCGTCCGTGCCCGCCGCCGAGGCCGTGGGGGTCGGGGTCGCGGTGGAGGTGTCCGTCGGCGTCGGGTTCCCGATGGCCAGCACCGGACGGAACGCCATCTGCGCCGACGTCCGGACCAGCTCGAGTGTCTCCTCGCTCGGGTGCCCGGGCAGGGCCACGACGATGTTGCCGCCGCTCTGGCTCGTGATCTCCGCCTCCGCGACACCCGAGGAGTCCACGCGCTGCCGGATCACGTCGATGGCCTGCGCGATGGTCTCGGAGTCAGGCGTCTTGCCGGTCTCCTCGAGCACCGGCTTCAGGATGATCTGCGTGCCACCCTCGAGGTCGAGCGCCAGGTTCGGGGTCCAGGACGCGGTCGACCACTTGACGCCCGCGGCGATGGCGCCGAAGAGCGCGAGGATGATGATGCCGAGCACGACCAGGGTGCGGACGGGCCTCTGGCGGCGTGTAGGAGGAGCCAACGGAGTTTCTTCTCTCGTGCGCGCACCGGCCGCAGCGGCGGCCGGTGGGGTCCAGGTCCGGGCATCGTCACCCGGGCCAAACGGGTCTACTTGCTGTCCGGCTCCCCGTCCTTGCGGGCGGGCGGCAGCGAGGACAGGTCGTCCGGGACGTCGATCACGTCGTCGTTCGCGCTGCTGATGCGGTCGGCGTCGGACACGGCGTCGTCATACGACTCGTCCTCGACGTCACCGTCGTCCACGTCGTCGACCTCGTCGACGGTGGGCTCGATCTTCTTGGCGATCGCGGCACGGATCCAGCGCGTCTGGCTGCCCGGCCCCGACTCCAGCGTGATGACGTCGTCCTCGACGGCCACAACGGTGCCCAGCAGACCCGACGCCGTCATGACCTCGTCACCGGCGACGAGGTTGTTGCGGAACTCCGCGGCCGTGCGCTGCTGCTTGCGCGTGCGGTTCGACATGAGCCACAGGGCGCCGAGGGCGACGGCAAGGATGACGAGGAAGGAAGGATCCACGGCTGACAGGCTCCGATCGGGTGGTGTGTCCGCCGCAGTCTAGGCGCAGCGGCTCGCCGCTCCAACGCACGGACCCCGAGAAGGGTTCCGGGATCTGCGCCGCGGAGGACCGGCTCAGCCGAACAGTGTGCCCGATCCGTGGGGCATCTCGAGACCGAGGTGGGCCCACGCCGCCGGCAGCGCGACGCGGCCGCGCGCCGTCCGGCCGATCAGCCCCTCGCGGACGAGGAACGGCTCGGCCACGGTCTCGACCGTCTCGGCCTCCTCCGCCACGGCCACCGCGAGCGTCGTCAGCCCGACCGGCCCGCCCCCGAACCGGGTGCAGAGGGCCGTCAGGACCGCACGGTCGAGCCGGTCGAGGCCCAGCTCGTCCACCTCGTAGACCTCGAGCGCCGCGCGCGCGGCGGCCAGGCCCAGGGTCCCGTCGCCGCGCACCTCCGCCCAGTCCCGCACGCGCCTGAGCAGCCGGTTCGCGATGCGCGGCGTACCGCGGGAGCGCGAGGCGATCTCGGCCGCGGCCGTGTGGTCGAGCGGGACGCCGAGCAGCCCGGCGGACCGGACCAGCACGCGCTCGAGCTCGTCGGCCGAGTAGAAGTCGAGGTGGGCCGTGAAGCCGAACCGGTCGCGCAGCGGCGCGGGAAGCAGGCCGGCCCGCGTGGTCGCCCCGACCACGGTGAACGGCGGCAGGGTGAGCGGGATCGCGCTGGCACCCGCGCCCTTGCCGACGATCACGTCGACGCGGAAGTCCTCCATCGCCATGTACAGCAGCTCTTCCGCCGGCCGCGCGAGCCGGTGGATCTCGTCGAGGAACAGCACCTCGCCCTCCTCGAGCGAGGACAGGACGGCGGCGAGATCGCCCGCATGCTGGATGGCCGGTCCACTGGTGACACGCAGGGGCGCGCCCATCTCCGCCGCGATGATCATGGCGAGCGTGGTCTTGCCGAGGCCCGGAGGGCCCGAGAGCAGCACGTGGTCGGGCGCCCGCCCCCGGCCGCGTGCCGCGTCCAGGACGAGCGACAGCTGGTCGCGCACCACGCGCTGCCCGACGAACTCGTCCAGCCGCCGGGGGCGCAGCGCCGCCTCGGCCGCTCGCTCGATGTCGTCGGCACCGGGCTGGACCAGCGACTCGGCAGCGAACCGCTCGGTCACCAGCTCCTCGTAGTCGTCAGCCACGCGGGCCGCCCAGCGTCCGCAACGCCGCGCGCAGCACGCCGGCCACCTCGTCGGCGGCCACCGGACCCTCGGTGCCCTCGAGCACGGTGGTGACCGCATCTCCGGCGGCCCGGGCGTTCCAGCCGAGGCCGACCAGGGCCTCGACCACCTGGTCGCGCCGGTCGCCGCCGAAGACCGCGACGGCGGGCGTGGCCGACGCCGTCGCCGGGACACCGATCCGGTCCTTGAGCTCCAGCACGATCCGCTGGGCACCCTTCAGGCCGATGCCGGGCACGCGCTGGAGTGCCTTGAGGTCCTCGTCGAGCACCGCGCGCCGCAGCCCGTCCGGGGCGTGCACCGCGAGCATGGCGAGCGCGAGCCGCGGACCGACCCCGCTCACGGTCTGCACGATCTCGAACACCTCGCGCTCGTCGGCGTCGGCGAACCCGAACAGCGTGAGCGCGTCCTCCCGGACCAGCAGCGACGTCGCCAGCTGAGCGGTCGACCCGACCCGCAGGCCCGCGAGGGTCGCCGGCGTGGCGTGCACGAGCAGGCCTACTCCCCCGACCTCGACCACCGCCGCGTCGAGCCGGACTGCCTGCACCGTGCCGTGGACGGACGCGATCACCGGCCACCCCCATCAGTCGATCCGAATCTGCTGACGGACACCCTGCCACACGCAGGCGAACAGGTGTACGAAGACACGCGGTCAGCCGCGGCGGCGCGCCGCCTGCTCGGCCGTGGCCCACGCGCGCTGCGCGGCGGTGAGCGACCCGGGCGCGCGCTGGGGTGCGCCGAGCGCGCCCGCGGGGCGCCAGAGGTGGCAGACGGCGAGGGCCAGGGCGTCGGCGGCGTCGGCGGGCCGGGGCAGCTCCTCGAGCCGCAGGAGGCGCTGCACCATCGTCTGGACCTGCGCCTTGTCGGCGCGCCCGTTGCCGGTGACCGCGGCCTTGACCTCGCTCGGGGTGTGCAGCGCGACCGGGATCCGACGACGCGCCGCGGCGACCATCGCGATGCCGGCCACCTGGGCCGTGCCCATGACGGTCCGCAGGTTCTGCTGCGCGAACACGCGCTCCACCGCGACCGCGTCCGGCGCGTGCTCCTCGAGCCACTCCTCGATCTGCCGCTCGATGTGCAGGAGGCGCTGGTCGACGTCCCACAGCGAGTCCGAGGTGGCGACGCCGACCGCGACCATGGCGAGGCGCCGCGACGGGAGGCCGTCGACGACGCCGAGGCCGCACCGGGTCAGGCCGGGGTCGACTCCGAGGACGCGCACGCCGTCATGGTCGCAGCCGGGCAGCGCCGATCCGGGGAGGCCACGCCAGGGACGACGAAGGGGCCCGGCCGCCGCGGCGACCGGGCCCCTCCGGACGGCTCAGTCGTCCTCGAGCTCCGCCATGACCTCGTCGGAGGCGTCGAAGTTGGCGTAGACGTTCTGCACGTCGTCGGAGTCCTCGAGCGCGTCGATCAGGCGCAGGATCTTGCGCGCGCCCTCGGCGTCGACCTCGATCTGGGTGGCGGGCCAGAACACGACGTCCGCCGAGTCGTACTCGATTCCGGCGTTCTGCAGGGCCGTGCGGACCGGCACGAGGTCGGTGGCCTCGGAGAGCACCTCGAAGGCCTCGCCGATGTCGTTGACCTCCTCGCCGCCGGCGTCCAGGACCGCCTCGACCACGGCGTCCTCGTCGGTGCCCTCCTTGGGCACGATGACGACGCCCTTGCGGGAGAACAGGTAGGAGACCGAGCCCGGGTCGGCCATCTGGCCGCCGTTGCGCGTGAACGCGACGCGCACGTCCGACGCCGCGCGGTTGCGGTTGTCCGTGAGGCACTCGACCAGCACCGCGACGCCGCCGGAGCCGTAGCCCTCGTACATGATCGTCGTGTAGTCGGCGCCGCCGGCCTCCTGGCCGGAGCCCCGCTTCACGGCGCGGTTGATGTTGTCGATGGGGACCGAGTTCTTCTTGGCCTTCTGGACCGCGTCGAACAGCGTGGGGTTGCCCGCGAGGTCACCGCCGCCGGTGCGCGCGGCCACCTCGATGTTCTTGATGAGCTTGGCGAAGAGCTTGCTCCGCTTCGCGTCGACCACGGCCTTCTTGTGCTTGGTGGTGGCCCACTTGGAGTGACCCGACATCGCTTCGCTACCCCTTCGTCTCCCGCGCGCCCCTGCGGCCGGCTCCGCCGGTCCTCACAGGGTGTCGCGGACGATCTCTACGAACAGTTGGTGCACCCGGGTGTCTCCGGTGACCTCCGGGTGGAAGGAGGTCACGAGCAACGGCCCCTGGCGCACCGCGACGATCCTACCGGCGGCGGGACCGGTCTCCACCCGGCCCAGCACGGTGGCGGCCGGACCGACCTCCTCGACCCAGGGTGCGCGGATGAACACGGCGTGCACCTGACCCTCGACGCCGGTGATCGCCAGGTCCGTCTCGAACGACTCCACCTGGCGCCCGAACGCGTTGCGCCGCACGGTGACGTCCACCCCGCCGAGCGTCTGCTGGCCCTCGATGCCGCCGAGCACCCGGTCGGCCAGCAGGATCATCCCGGCGCACGACCCGTAGGCCGGCATCCCGGCGCGCAGCCGCTCCTGGATCGGCTCGAACAGGTCGAACGCCCGCAGGAGCTTGTCGATCGTCGTCGACTCCCCGCCGGGGATCACGAGCGCGTCGACCGCGTCCAGCTCGCGCCGGCGGCGGACCGGCACGGCCTGCGCGCCCACGGACGTGAGGGCGTGCACGTGCTCGCGCACGTCTCCCTGCAGGGCGAGGACTCCGACGGTCACGGTCACGACGGGCGAGTCTAGGCGGCGCTCGGGGCTTCGGGGCGACGCTCCCGGCTGTCGGATCCCCACGCGCGAGACGCTCGGAGGGCCGTGAGCCCCGGAGCACCAGGGGGGCGACAGGAGGTCTGCCCGGCGTCGTCGTAGGCTCGCGGCTCGTGACCTTCGACCAGCTCGACGCCCGCGCCGCTGCCCTCGACGCCGCGCACGCCGCCACCGACCTGCGGGACCGGTTCCTGCTGCCCGACGGCATCGTCTACCTCGACGGCAACTCGCTCGGCGCCCTGCCCGTCGGCGTCCCCGAGGCGGTCGAGGCGGCCGTGCGGGAGCAGTGGGGCCACGACCTCATCGCGTCGTGGAACACGCACGGGTGGTGGGACGCCCCGACGCGGGTGGGCGACCAGATCGGGCGGCTGCTCGGTGCGGCGCCCGGGCAGGTCGTGGTCGGCGACTCCACGAGCGTGCGGCTGCACCAGTCGCTGCACGCCGCCGCCGCGCTGCGCCCCGGCCGCTCGGTCGTGCTCACCGAACCGGGGTCCTTCCCCACCGACCAGTACGTCATCGCCGGCGTCGCGGCCCAGGTGGGATGGCGCGTCGAGCACGCCGCACCGGCCGACCTGGTCGGCCGGCTCGGCCCGGACGTCGCGGTCGTCGTCCTGTCCCACGTCGACTACCGCACCGGTGCCCTGCTCGACCTGCCGGGGATCACGGCGGCCGCGCGCGAGGCGGGCGCGCTGGTCGTCTGGGACCTCTGCCACTCGGCGGGCGCGGTCCCCGTCGGGCTCGACGAGCACGGCGTCGACCTCGCGGTCGGCTGCGGCTACAAGTACCTCAACGGCGGACCCGGCGCGCCGGCGTACGGGTACGTCGCCGCGCGCCACCAGGACGCGTTCGTCAACGTCGTCCCGGGCTGGCACGGGCACGCGCGGCCGTTCGCGATGTCCGACGACTACGTCGGCGCGCCCGGCATCGCGCGGGCGCGAATCGGCACGCCGCCCCTGCTCTCGCTGCTGGCACTGGAGGCCGCGCTGCGGGCGTTCGACGGCGTCGGGATCGACGACGTCCGCCGACGCTCCGTGAGCCTCACCCGGTTCCTGCGGGACGCGATCGCGGAGGTCCTGCCGGGTGCGCAGTTCGCCTCGCCGGAGGCCGACGCGCACCGCGGCTCGCAGGTCGCGCTCCGGCACCCGGACGCCTACGGGATCGTCCAGGCGCTGGCCGCCCGCGGCGTGGTCGGGGACTTCCGGATGCCCGACATCGTCCGCCTTGGCGTCGCCGCGCCCTACCTGACCCACGCGGACCTGGTCACGGCCGTGCGCGCGCTGCGCGCCGTGCTGGACCGGGACGAGCACCTCGACCCGGCGTGGACCACGCGCAACGCGGTCACCTGACCTGGTCGCTACTCGCGCGCGAGCCCCAGGTGCCGGGTCACGCCGTCCCAGGCGGGCAGCAGGCCGCGCACCAGGGAGACGAGGGACTCCGGGAAGACCTCGATCTCGACGCGGTCGAGGTCGTCGAGGGACCACCAGCGCAGCTCGTCGATGACGTCGCGCTCGAGCTCGGTCCACCCTGCCTGGTCGACCGCGTCGAACGCCGCGGCGGGGACCCGCGCGAGGAAGAGGACCTCGTCCTGCCGGCAGTGCTCGAAGAAGAAGTCGAAGATCGCCGACCGTGTGAAGACCGGGCCCACCAGCTGGTCGGCCGCGAGCACGATGCCGGTCTCCTCCCGGACCTCGCGGAGCGCCGCGGACAGCGCGTCCTCGCCGTCGTCGATCCCGCCCCCGACCGTGAACCACCAGCTGCGCTCGGGCTGGTCGACGTCGTGCCCGCGGATCAGCAGCACGCGGTCGGACTCGTCGAGCAGGATCACGCGCGCGGCCTCGCGGAACAGCAGCCCGTCGTCGCCGCGCCGCCACTCGGACCCGAGGCCGTGCACCGGTCCCCCGCCGTCGGCGCTGGACCGACCGGAGACGGCGGAGGCCGCGGACGGGTCGTCCGCGGCCTCCGGCGTGGGGTGGTCCTGGGTCACCAGCCGCGCTCGGCCAGGCGGTGGGGCTCCGGCACGTCCTCGACGTTGATGCCGACCATGGCCTCGCCAAGACCGCGCGAGACCTTGGCGATGACGTCCGGGTCGTCGAAGAACGTGGTCGCCTTGACGATCGCGGCGGCGCGCTCGGCCGGGTTGCCCGACTTGAAGATGCCGGAGCCGACGAACACGCCCTCGGCGCCCAGCTGCATCATCATCGCGGCGTCGGCCGGCGTGGCGATGCCGCCCGCGGTGAAGAGCACGACGGGCAGCTTGCCCAGCTGGGCGACCTCCTTGACCAGGTCGTACGGCGCCTGCAGCTCCTTGGCGGCGACGAACAGCTCATCCTCCGGCAGCGAGGTCAGGCGGCGGATCTGGTCGCGCAGCGTGCGCATGTGGGTGGTCGCGTTGGAGACGTCGCCCGTGCCGGCCTCGCCCTTCGAGCGGATCATCGCCGCGCCCTCGGTGATGCGGCGCAGCGCCTCGCCCAGGTTGGTGGCGCCGCAGACGAAGGGAACCGTGAAGCCCCACTTGTCGATGTGGTGCGCGTAGTCGGCGGGCGTCAGCACCTCGGACTCGTCGATGTAGTCGACGCCGAGCGACTGGAGCACCTGCGCCTCGACGAAGTGGCCGATGCGCGCCTTCGCCATGACGGGGATGGAGACGGCCTCGATGATGCCGTCGATGAGGTCGGGGTCGCTCATGCGCGCGACGCCGCCCTGGGCGCGGATGTCGGCGGGGACCCGCTCGAGGGCCATCACGGCGACGGCTCCGGCGTCCTCGGCGATCTTCGCCTGGTCCGCGGTGACGACGTCCATGATGACGCCGCCCTTGAGCATCTCGGCCATCCCCCGCTTCACGCGGGCGGTGCCGATGACGCCGGCGTGCGTCGCGGTGGTGGGCTGGCTGTTCTCGCTGGTCACGTCGAGCCTCACAGATCGTGGTGCGGTCGGGGGTGGGCCACCACGCGGGAAGGCGGCGGCCTGATCGGTCAATCGTAGTCCGTTCGCGTGGTGCTCCCGGGCGCGTCTCAGCGGGGTGGCGGGGTCTCCACGGGACCGCTGCGGGTGCCGGGCCGACCCAGGTTCTCGGGCCAGGCGTCGTCGAGCTCCAGGCTCTGCGGCTCGGGGGCGTGACCGGCGAGCCGCAGCAGCCGCACGAGCGGTCCGCCGCGGGCCCGGCGGGTCTGGACGACGGCCTCGTTGAAGAACCGGCGGGCCAGCTGGACCCGGTACCAGGACGAGGCGAGCAGGTCGATGAGCTCGTCGCCCGCGGGGTCGGCGCGCAGGGAGGCGACCTCGTCGGGGTCGTCGAGCGCCTCCCGCAGGGTCGCCGACAGCTCGCTCTCGATGCCCCCGCGGTCCACGGCGAGCAGCGCGGCGCCGCCCGGAGGGGCGTCGTCGGGACCCACGAGCGCCAGGAGGTCGGCCGGCAGCTCGCTCGTCCCCGTGGACAGCGCAGCCCAGGCGGCCTCGCCGACGAGCACGGAGCTGACCGGGTCGAGCAGCCCCGACGTGGCCAGCTCGGCCGCGACGGTCGCGCGACGGACCAGCTGCGCGTCGAGCACGGCGCGGGACGAGTTGACCTTGCGGTGCAGGCGGTCCAGGCGCGACGCGGCGACCCACAGCCACCACAGGACGAGCGCCAGGACGAGCGTCACGTAGACGGTGATCTCCGACCACCTCATCGGGACTCACCCCGCCCTCGGCGCAGCTCGAGCAGGCGCGCGCCGCGGACCGACGAGGGATCCTCGCCGACGGGGGCGTGCCGACCCTCGACGACCATCTCGTACACCGCGAGCACCTGGTCCGTGACGGTCGACCAGTCGTACTGGCGCACCACGTCGAGCGCGTGCGCGGACACCTCGGCGCGCAGCTCGGGGTCGCGCAGCACCCGCACGAGGGTCTGCGCGAGGTCGTCGCTGTCGCCGGTGCGGAACAGCACGCCCGCAGCCCCGTCGTCGAGCACGCGGGAGAACGCCCCGAGGTCGCTGGCGACGACGGTCGCACCCGCGCTCATGGCCTCGACCAGCACGATCCCGAAGCTCTCGCCGCCCGTCTGCGGACCGCAGTAGACGTCGACGGACGCCAGCAGGCTCGCCTTCTCGTCGTCGGAGATCCCGCCCAGGAACTCGACGGACGCCGCCGCCTCCTCGCCCAGCAGCTCGCGCACCTCGTCCGGGCCCGTCTCGCCGCGACCGGCGACCAGGAAGCGGGCGCCGGGGATCTGCGCGAGGACGGCCGGCACGGCATCGAGCAGCACGGGCAGCCCCTTGCGTGCCTCGTCGAGCCGCCCGAGGAAGGCGATGGTGGGGCGCTCGGGCGTGCCGGTCCACCGCTCGTCGGGCTGGGCCGCCGCGAAGGCGTCGACGTACACGCCGTTCGGGATGACGACGGCGTCGCCACCCATGTGCTCGACCAATGTGCGGCGCGCGTCCTCGGAGACCGCGATCCGCGCGGAGATCTTCTCGAGGGACTGACGGACCAGCGGGTAGGCCATCTGCAGCGGGCGCGACCGGATCAGGGCCGTGTGGAACGTCGCCACGATCGGGCCGTCGGCGATCCACAGCGCGAGCATGCCGAGGCTGGGCGTCACGGGCTCGTGCAGGTGCAGGACGTCGAACTCCCCCGCGGCGAGCCACCGGCGCACCCGGTTGGCGGTGACCGGCCCGAACGTCATGCGCGCGACGGCCCCGTTGTAGCGGACCGGGATCGCCCGGCCGGCGGCCGTCATGTACGGCGGGATCGGCGTGTCGTCGTCGGCGGGCACCAGCACCGAGACCTCGTGCCCACGGGCGATGAGCGCCTCGGCGAGGTCACGGACGTGGAACTGGACCCCGCCCGGCACGTCGTACGAGTACGGGCAGACGATGCCGACGCGCAGGGCGCGTTCCGCGCGGCGCGGGCTCATCCGGCGCTCGCGATCGTCGCCGCGTACCGCACCGGGTCGAGGTCCTCGACGAAGACCTTCTGCAGCATGTGCCAGTCCTGCGGGCGCTGCCGGACGCCGGCGGCGAACTGGTCGACCCAGGCCTGCGTCATGGCGCGCACCTGGTCGGCGCGCGGCACGTCCGGGGGAACCTCGATCGCCTTGTTGAACTGGATGACGATCCCCCACGGAGATCCCGCCGCCCGGCGCTGCGCTCCCCGGAGGCGCTCGTAGTAGATGACGGTGGTCACCAGGGGCGCGCCGGTGGAGATGGACAGCGCGGCGGGGCCGGCGGCGAACCGGGCCCGCTCGCCCAGGAAGTCCACCTCGACACCCTTGGCCGTGAGGTCGCGGTCGGCGAGCAGCGGAAGGAGCCCGGCCCCGGCGCGCGCCGCCCGCACGAGGCCGCGGAACACGTCGCCGTCGCCCGTGAGCGCGAAGATCGTCATCCCGATGCCCTCGCGGAACGCGACGAACTCCTGGAAGAGCTCCTCGGGCTCGAGGCGCTCGGCGACCGTGGTGACCGGGGCGATCGCGCGCGTCGCCCAGGCGCCGGCGAGGTCCCAGTTGCCGGTGTGCCCGAGCGCCAGGACGACCGCCTGGTCGGCGTCGGTGTGCACGCGCAGGTTCTCGACGCCCACGGCGCGCACCCGCGCGTCGACCTGGTCCTGCGGGAGGGTCGCGAGGGCGAACGCCTCGCCGAAGTAGCGCATGTACGACCGCATCCCGGCGCGGCTCAGCCGGCGCAGCGCCCGCGCGTCGAGCTCGGGGCGCACGCGCAGCAGGTTCTTCTCCAGCTGCCGCACGCCGCCGCCGTGCCGCAACCAGGCGAGGTCGGCGGCGGCGTCGCAGAGCGTGCGCAGCACCGGGCCGGGGAGCTTGCCGGCGTTCCTCCACGCCACGGCGTAGGCCCGCGCGACGTCCACCTTCACTCGGACACCTGCATCGCCTGGCGGTGCACCTTGCTCATCCGCTGCACGATCGTGACGGTCGACGCCAGCGCCAGCAGCCCGAGCACGACCGTGAGCACCACCGCGGGGGCGCCGACGCCGACCGCGAAGGTGGCCACGAGCACGAGGGCGAGCCGGTCGGCACGCTCGGCGATACCGCCGGACGCGGTCATCCCGAGCCCTTCGGCGCGGGCGCGGGCGTAGGGCACGATCGATCCCAGCACCAGGCAGGCGAGCGCGAGCACCGCGGACAGCCGGTCGTCGCCGCCGGCCGTGAACCAGAGCACGAGCCCGGCGAAGATCGCGCCGTCGCCGAAGCGGTCCAGCGTGGAGTCGAGGAACGCTCCCCACGGCCCGGACCGCCCGGCCTGCCGCGCCATGACCCCGTCGAGCGAGTCGGTGAGCACGAAGATCGCGATGATCAGGGTGCCGGCCAGGAAGTGACCGGTCGGGAACGCCCAGAGCGCCGTGACGACGACGACGAGCGTGCCGCCGATCGTCACCGCGTCCGGCGAGACGCCCGCGCGCAGGAGCACCCGCGCGACGGGCGTGAAGAAGCGCGTCATGGCACCGCGCAGTCCGTTCAGCACGTGCGGATCATCCCAACGTCTCGGTGGGCCAGGCGGCGGAGAGCCGCGCCCGCGTGTCGCTCAGCAGCTCGGGCAGCGCGCGGCTGCGGCCGACGATGGGCAGGAAGTTCGAGTCCCCGCCCCACCGCGGCACCACGTGCTGGTGCAGGTGTGCCGCGATGCCCGCGCCGGCGACGTCGCCCTGGTTCATGCCGAGGTTAAAGCCCTGCGGCGCCGAGACCTCCCGGACCACCCGCATGGCCGTCCGGGTCAGCGCGGCCACCTCGGCCACCTCCGCGTCGGTCAGGTCCGTGTAGTCGGCGACGTGCCGGTAGGGGCAGACCAGCAGGTGCCCCGAGTTGTACGGGTAGATGTTGAGCACGACGTACGCCACCTCGCCGCGCGCGACGACCAGCCCGACCTCGTCGCTCAGCGTCGGGATGCGGCAGAACGGGCAGCCCTCGCCTGCCTCGCGGTCCACGGGCTTGTCCTGCCCGCCGAGGTACGCCATGCGGTGCGGCGTCCAGAGGCGCTGGAACCCGTCGGGCACCCCGGCGAGGTCGCCGGCGTCCTCGATGCCGCCGATGCCGTCGCCCACCGTCAGACCTGCACGCGGTCGCGCACCGCCGACACGATCCGCTCGATCGCCTCCGCGACCGGCACGCCGTTGTCCTGGCGCCCGTCGCGGTAGCGGAACGACACGGCTCCGGCCTCGGCGTCCTCACCGCCGGCGATGAGCACGAACGGGATCTTCTGCGTGCTGGCGTTGCGGATCTTCTTGCCGAAGCGGTCGTCGGAACGGTCGACCTCGGCCCGGATCCCCTGCGCCCGGAGCTGTCGCACGACGTCGTCGAGGTAGGGCTCGAACGGCTCGGCCACGGGGACGGCGAGCACCTGGACCGGCGCGAGCCAGGCCGGGAACGCGCCGCCGTAGTGCTCGGTCAGCACGGCGAAGAACCGCTCGACCGACCCGAACAGCGCACGGTGGATCATCACGGGCCGCTGGCGGCTGCCGTCGGAGGCGGTGTACTCGAGCTCGAAGCGCTCGGGCAGGTTGAAGTCCAGCTGGATGGTCGACATCTGCCATGTGCGCCCGAGCGCGTCCTTGACCTGCACCGAGATCTTCGGTCCGTAGAACGCCGCGCCGCCCGGGTCGGGCACCAGGTCGAGCCCGGAGGCCTCCGCGACCGCGCGCAGGGTCTCCGTGGCCTCGTCCCAGACCTCGTCCGAACCCACGAACTTCTCGGGGTTCTTGGTCGACAGCTCCAGGTAGTAGTCGTCGAGCCCGTAGTCCTTGAGCAGGTCCAGGACGAACGTCAGCGTCGTGGTGAGCTCGTCCGCCATCTGCTCGCGGGTGCAGTAGATGTGGGCGTCGTCCTGGGTGAAGCCGCGGGCGCGGGTCATGCCGTGCACGACGCCCGACTTCTCGTACCGGTACACGGTGCCGAACTCGAACAGCCGCAGCGGCAGCTCGCGGTAGGACCGGCCGCGGGCCGCGAAGATCAGGTTGTGCATGGGGCAGTTCATCGGCTTGAGGTAGTACTGCTGCCCTGCCTTGCGGACGTGCCCCTCGGCGTCGCGCTCCTCGTCGAGGGTCATCGGGGGGTACATGCCCTCCGCGTACCAGTCGAGGTGCCCCGAGATCTCGTACAGCTTGCTCTTGGTGATGTGCGGGGTGTTCACGAACTCGTACCCGCCCTGGATGTGCCGCAGCCGGCTGTAGTGCTCCATCTCCATACGGACGACGCCGCCCTTGGGGTGGAACACGGCCAGGCCGGAGCCGATCTCGTCCGGGAAGGAGAACAGGTCCAGCTCGGTGCCCAGACGGCGGTGGTCCCGGCGCTCGGCCTCGGCGATGCGCTCGAGGTAGGCGCGCAGCTCGTCCTTGGTGGGCCATGCGGTGCCGTACACGCGCTGCAGCTGCGGGTTCTTCTCGGACCCGCGCCAGTAGGCGGCGGCCGATCGGGTCAGCTGGAAGGCGTTGCCCAGCAGCCGGGTGCTCGGGATGTGCGGCCCCCGGCACAGGTCCTGCCAGACGACCTGCTCGCTCTCCCGGCCGGCCCCGCGCACGTTCTGGTAGATGCTCAGGCCGCCGAGCCCCACCTCGACGGACGCGCCGTCGGCCGCGGTCGGGTCGCCCTTGAGGCCGATGAGCTCGAGCTTGTACGGCTCGTCGCGCATCTCCTTGCGGGCCTCGTCCTCGGTCACGTCCCACCGTCGGAAGGTCTGGCCCTCCTTGACGATCCGGCCCATGACCTTCTCGATCGCCTTGAGGTCCTCCGGGGTGAACGGGGTCTCCACGTCGAAGTCGTAGTAGAACCCGTCGGTGATCGGCGGCCCGATGCCCAGCTTCGCGGTCGGGTTGACCTCCTGCACCGCCTGCGCGAGCACGTGCGCCGCCGAGTGCCGGAGCACGCCGAGGCCGTCGGGCTCGTCGATGGTCACGGCCTCGACGACTGCACCGCCGTCGAGCGGCAGGTGCAGGTCGCGCAGCTCACCGTCCACGCGGGCGACGACGACGTCGCGCCGGGAGGAGTACAGGTCGGTACCCGTCGTCCCCGGCTCCACCGTGGTCGCGATCCCGTCGACGGTGAGGGTGATGAGCTCGGGCACCGGTACAGCCTCCTTCGTGGCCGCTCGCCCTGGCGGCGAGCCCCTCGATGCTACCGGCGGGGCCGCCACCCACCCGACGTCATATACACGTCAGGAGGGGCCGGCCCGCTGGGCCGACCCCTCCTGGTCGAGTGGGCGATACCGGACTCGAACCGATGACCTCCTCGGTGTGAACGAGGCGCTCTACCAACTGAGCCAATCGCCCGTCTACCGCGGTTCCGTCCCTCGCGACACGCCGGGTGCCGCGAATGACGTGCACCCGCGGGTGACATCGAAGAGGATGCTACCCGGCCGGGCACGAGATTCCGAAACCGGCTACCTGCAGGTCATCGCGACGGAGTCAAGGGCTACGCCGTCGCCAAGATGGGTGCTGTCACCTGCCGTCCCCGTTCGGGGGCGCGTCCCTCCGGGTGAACTCGCGGTGCCTACCGGTCCAATCGGGCATGTGGCCTGCCATGATGAGACCTCCAGCCCTTGCGAACAGGAGGACCCGATGACGAGCTCGACTTACGACGTCGTCGAGGTCGTCGCCATGCAGCTCATCGGTTCTGACGCGAGCGTCATCCCCGTGAGCGCCGAGTTCTCCTTCCGGACCACCGACCCTTACACGGTGCGCGCGGTTTTCACCGGCCCGCACACCATGTCGACGTGGCTGATCGGCCGCGAGCTCCTCGCCCTGGGGATGCACGCGACGGCCGACGCGCCCGCCGGGACCGGTGACGTGCAGGTGTGGCGTGACGAAGACCCCGACTACACGCTCGTGTCGCTCAGTGGAGTCGAGGGCAGCGCGCTCCTCGCCGCCCCCACCGAGCCCATCGAGAGGTTCCTCGCCGGGACCGAGGCACTCGTGCCGCTGGGCACCGAGAGCGACCGTATGGAAGGCGAGATCACGGCGCTCATCGCCGCTCTCCTGACCGCCTGACCCATCACTCTCCACGACCGGTTCCGCCTGTGGCGGGGCCGGTCGTCGCGTGTCCGGGCGCTCCGCGTCCTCAGGGATCCAGGTCGTCGGCCAGGCGCGCCTGGAACAGCCGCTGCGCCTCCAGGGAGATCGGTCCGGCCGCCACCGCGGACCCGTCGAGGCTGACCACGGGCGAGACGTTGCGGATGGAGCCGCTCATCATGAGGTGCGTCGTGCCGTCGCCGACCTGGTCGAGGACGTCGTAGCGGAGCTCCCCCACGGCCCCCTCCCGGACCGGCAGTCCCGCGTCGGCGGCCCACTCGAGCAGCAGCTCACGCGTGATGCCGGCGAGGCAGCCGCTGGACAGCGGGGGCGTCACCAGCTCGCCGCCGCGCTCGACGAAGACGTTCGACGCCGTGCCCTCGCAGAGGTCGCCGACCGTGTTCGCGAGCACCGCCTCGTCGGCGCCCAGGCGGTAGGCCTCGGAGACCGCGACCACGTTCTCCGCGTAGGAGGTGGTCTTCAGGCCGGCGACGGACGACCGCTCGTTGCGGACCCACGGCACGCGCACCACGCGGGAGACCTCCGACCGCGCACCCGGTCCGGCCAGCACGAGGACGGTCTGGCGCTGGTCCTCGGGCGCGAAGCGGTTCGAGCCCAGCGGCCCGGGACCGCCGGTCAGCGTGATGCGCAGGCGACCTGTCTCCGGACCAGCCGCCGCCAGCACGGCCGCGACCCCCTCGCGGACGGCGCCCTCGTCGGGCTCCGCCAAGCCGATGCCCAGCGCGGACCGCTTCAGGCGGCGCACGTGACGGGTCAGCGCGAACGCCGTCCCGTCGTAGACCGCGCACGTCTCGAAGACCCCGTCGCCGACGGTCAGCCCGTGGTCGACGCCGGACAGCAGGAGGTCCTCCGGGCCGTAGAGACGACCGTTCGACCAGATCACGACACCCATCGGATCAGTCTGTCATCGGCCCGGCACCGTCGCCGGAGGCGAGGCCGACGAGTCGCGAGGCCTTCAGCTCGGTCTCCGCCCACTCCGCGTCCGGGTCGCTCCCCCACGTGATCCCCGCGCCGGTGCCGAAGCGCAGGACGTCGTCGGCCCACCAGAACGTCCGGATGCCGACCGCCAGCTCGGCCCGCACCGCGCCGTCGGCGCCGACCTCGATCCACCCCACGGCGCCGCAGTAGGGGCCCCGCGGGACGGTCTCGAGAGCGGCGATGATGTCGAGCGCCGACGACTTGGGCGCTCCCGACACCGAGCCCGGCGGGTACGTCGCGTCGAGCAGCCGCGCCCAGAGGTCCTCGGCCCGGGCCACGTCGTCGTCGAGCACGCCCTGCACCGTGCTCACCAGGTGGACCAGGCCGGGGTGACGTTCCTCACCCAGGAGCGTCGTGACCTCGACCGTGCCCGGCGCGCAGACCCGCTGGAGGTCGTTGCGCACGAGGTCGGTGATCATCACGTTCTCGGCGCGGTCCTTGTCGGTCAGCAGGTCCGCCGTCACGGCGGTCCCCTTGATGGGTCCGGACGACACGACGCCGCCCTCGACGCGCAGGAACAGCTCCGGCGACGCCGTCACCACCCACACCTGTCCGGGCACGTGCACGCCGCCCGAGAACGGCGCGGGGTTGCCGGCGTCGAGCACCGCGCCGAGCGCGCGGGCGTCGGGCTCCGCGTGCGGCGGCGCAGGCAGCGGCGCGCTCAGCACCCGGCAGAGATTCGCCTGGTAGACGTCCCCTTCTTGGATGTGCGCGCGCACCGCGCGGACGGCCTCGACGTACTCGGCGCGGTTCAGTGAGGTCGACCAGGCCGCCGCGTCCGGGCCGGACCACGGGCCCTCGTCGTCCTGCGTGGCGCGACGCGTCTGCGCGAACCGCCACGCCCGGACGGAGCCCTCGAAGTCGCCGACGACGGCCCACCAGCCCGGCTCCGTGAGCCGCTCGGGCTGCGCGCGCACGTCCACGACCTCGACCACGCCGCTCGCCTCGACGCCCGCGAACCACGCGACGCCGGGGGGACGGACGATCGGCTCGGGCACCTGCACACGCTACCGACCAGGGGCCGAGCAGCCCGCGATCCGCACGATCACCCGCCTGCCCGGAGCCAGTTGGACTCTCGCGGAGATCGTCAGTTAGAGTTCGGGACGCACACGGAACACCGGTGAAAACCGGGAGGACGTGCTGTGCGGACGTGGCTCAGTGGTAGAGCATCACCTTGCCAAGGTGAGGGTCGCGGGTTCGAATCCCGTCGTCCGCTCGGAGGCAGACACTCCTGATCGGCTGACCGCAGCCGCTGAGGACTGCGGTCTCAGGGTGGAGTGGCCGAGAGGCGAGGCAGCGGCCTGCAAAGCCGTATACGTGGGTTCGAATCCCATCTCCACCTCGTATCACCTGATGAAGTATCCGGATTGATCCCCGGGCGATTGGCGCAGCGGTAGCGCGCTTCCCTGACACGGAAGAGGTCACTGGTTCGATCCCAGTATCGCCCACCAGCATCACTGCAGGGCAGAGGGCCGTTTCTGAATCATCGGAAACGGCCCTCGGTCGCGCGTACGCCAACTGCTTACGCCAACCAGGTCTCCAGTTGGCGTACGGAGGGACCCGATAGACACTGGCGGACACAGCGGGACGCCGCTGGTCATTGGCCCGTTCCCTGGCTCGATCTCCACGATCGGACCTTGCGCCGGAGGCGTCAGAGCCCGCGAGGTGCTCCTCACACCGCTCGGGTCACATCCGGCACGCCATCGTGAGCCGGCGGGTCATTCCTTCGTGGCACCCGCTGTCAGCCCGGTCACGAGGAAGCGCTGTGAGAACAAGAAGACCACCAGAACCGGACCCACGGAGATGAGCGTCGCGAGCGCCAACTGGGGAAGGCTGATCGTCAACGAGGCGACATTGGTCGGGTTGAAGACGGGCGTGTTCGAGATCAGCTCCGTCAAGCCCACCTGTATGGGCATCTTTCGCGACCCGGGCTGCGTGACGAACGGGAGGAAATAGTTGTTCCAGTTGCCGACAAAGTTGAAGAAGCCGACGAGCGCGATCACGGGGGCCGCCAGGGGCACGGCGATCTTTGTGAAGACCCGGAACTCGCCCGCGCCATCGATGCGGGCGGCATCGAGCAGATCGCGCGACATCGTCGTGGAAAAATAGATGTAAGCCAAATAGACCCCGAACGGGAAGAAGGCGAAGGGGAGGATCACGGCGAGCGGCGTACCAACCAGATGAACCCTGGTGAGTTCGAGGAAGATCGGCAACGCAAGTGCCGTGTTCGGGATGAGCATCACCATGAGAGTCGTGATGAGCACGAGCCGACGAAGCTTGAAGGTGGTCATCGCGAGGGCATAGCCCGCGGGAATCGTCACGATGATCGTGACCACCAGGGCGACCCCGGTGTACAGCACCGAATTGCCGAGCCAGGTCCAGATGATGCCGTGCTGGAAGCTGACCAGATTGTTCCAGTTCTCAGCGAGTTGATCGAAAGACCCGAAACTGAACGGCAGCTCGCCGTTGGCACCATTGAGCTGGGCCTGGGACTTCGTCGGCGCAAGCAACAGCCACGCTAGGGGCAGCACGAAGAACACGGTGAAGAACACAAGAACGGCAATGACGAGAACACGCCGGAGCCACCGCGCGGGAGTCTGCGCCGAGGGAACGACCCGGAGATCAGTCGCGGTCAAAGAGTCCTCCTCTGAAGACGAAGATGGCCGCAAGGCCCGCCGCGACGACCAGGAGGAGGATCGAAATCGCCGCCGACCCGTTGTAGTCCGACTGGGTACCGAAAGCGAATTGATAGGCAAGCTGATTGATCGAATAGTCCTTCGGGACAACTCCCCGACTCGCCTGGCTGAGGACCCTGGGCTCGACGAACAACTGGCTTCCGGCCGCGATCGAGACGATGACCATGTAGACGATCCACTTCCGCATGAGCGGGATCTGGATATACCACGCCGTCTTCAGGGGCCCGGCACCGTCGATGCGGGCGGCCTCCATCACATCGGTTGAGATCGTGTTGAGCGCGCCGTACATGATGATGATCCATCCACCGGCACCGACCCAGAATGCGATGATCGTGAAGATCACCGGAAGGTTGGACTGGGCGACCGTTGTGATGAAGCTATCGAATCCGAATTGCTGCAGCAAAACAGCAATAGGGCTCACGCTCGGGTCGAGCAGGAAGAGCCAGAGCAGGACGCTCGCTGACCCTGCCAACGCTCCGGGGATGTAGAACAGGAATCGGGTCGACGAGGACACCCACCTGACGCGCGCGGCGTGGACGATGAGCGCCAGCACGACGACGAGCACAAGGAGGCTCACCAGCCAGATGGCGACGAAGAGCGCAACGTGCTGCACGGCCGGGAAGAATCGGAAATCGCCGAACACTTTGACAAAATTGTCGAATGCGACGAACTGTCCGCGCTTGGTGAAAGCGAGGTACAGCGCGTACAGCATCGGCACGATACCGAAGGCCAGAAGCAGCAGCACGTAGCCACTCGAGAATGCGTAGCCAATGTAGGCCTGGGAGCCGGTTCGGCTCGGCGGGCGCCGGGCGGTCCCCCGCCGCCGCCCCTGTGGAGGGGAGGCAGCGAGAGGCGCTATATCGGTGCTAGAGATGGTTCTTGTCATTCTTTACTTGACCGTGTAGCCGTTGACCTTGGCGTCGTTCTCGTATCGCGTCTTCCACTCGTCTGCGACCGAGTCGATGGTGTTGCCGGCGGCCAGAGCCGGAGCCACGATCTCAGCCCAAGCGGGCTCAGAGCTGAAGGAGAGCGTCGCACCCCATCCGGCCCAGATGTGGCTAGCTGCGCCAGTGACGACGTCCTTGAACGTGTCCGAGTCGGCCCAGTAACCGCTGTCGACCTGTCCGTCCAACCACTCGCTCGCCGTTGACTCGTACGCCGGCAGGCCGGTGATCAACTTGACAGACTGAGGACCGCTCGTCGCGTACTGCAGGAACTTGCCCACTGCTTCGAGGTTTGCCGAGTGGCTCGAGCCGTACCAGAAGCCACCACCCACGTTGCCGGTATTGACGTCTTCGCCAGCCCAGTGCAACGGAGCGCCAGCAGCCCACGTGCCCGGCTCTGCGGCGAGGCTGTCAGGGTTCTGGATGACCGCTCCGATGAACCAGGTCGGTCCGGGGATGCCGAGCGTCGTGTCCTTGTGGTTCGCCGCCCAGTCGGGTGTGAACAGTCCATCGAGCGTCAGAGTGCCGTTCGCGAACATGTGGTCCAGGAGGGCGATCATGCGGGTCGTGTGGTCATCCGAGAAGTCGGCCGTGAAGTTGTTGTCACTGTCGACCGTGTAGATCGGCGCCTGAGCCGCCCACATGTCCGTCAGCACCGCGGTGAACGGGTCACCGATCGAGCCGAGGACGTATCCAGGGTGGTCGGCTGCAAGCTTGTCGCTGAGCGCCTGGTAGTCCTCCCAGGTCTCGGGGACGTCGTAGCCGAACTCGTCGAACAGGGCCTTGTTGTACCAGAACACCACGGGCGCGAGGTTGTCGCGGGCACCGTAGATGTGGCCGTCGACCGTCACCGGGTCCAGCGCGTGCGCGGTGTAGCCGTCGAGCCAGCCGTCCTCGGTGACGCCCGTGTCGAGCGCCGCGGCGAAAGCCTGAACGCCGTTCTGCTCCTTCGCGGCCCAGCTGGCGTCGTTCACCTGCCCCGACCACACGACGTCGGGCCAGCCTTCACCGGCTGCGTCGGCGAGCGCGACCTTGGTCTGGAACGAGTTGGTACCGCCGGAGTTGCCGTCGTACGTCTCGATCTTCACCTTGATGTCGGGGTTGTCCTTCTGGAATGCCTCGGCGATAGCCGAGCGGTCAGCGTCCACCCAGATGGTGATCGGACTGTCCTTGACCTGCTCGGGGGCGGGGAATCCGAAACTGGAGTCGGTACCACCACCTCCGCTGGAGCAACCGGCCGCCATCAGCGCGAGGCTCGCGGCTGCTGCGGTCAGCACCAACAGACGGGGGAATCGGGTGAGGCGGCGTTGCTGTGCTGACATTGTCGCGTCCTCTTCTGGTCGACGTCGTTGACGACTTCACCACCCACTTTGGCGGTGCTTTTGCCATTCGATCATACATGTGACGTATGCGCAATGAGTGCCCCTGGTTGGCGGGCCTCTCCCGTGGCGGACCTGCCACGGGCCGCGACCAGCCTGGCGCTGACCGACCTGACGCTCACCCCAACGTGATGGTGATCGGGGCGCTCTGCCCCGATCAACGCAGTGCCCGCGCGTGGCCGGCGCCGCCTCGTCAGCCGACTCCGGCCGCGACGCCGGAAGGATCTGGTCGTGCTCAGAGGGGGTCCGCTCGTGGAACGCGGCCGGGCACGTCGAGGGAGTACCGGCTCGCTCGCCGCGGATCCGACCTGATGCGGTAGGCGGCTCTGGCCAGTCACGTCTGGAGCCGGCACCACGTTGGAGGTCGCTAGCTCATCGTCCGAGCCAGCCACCGTCGACCGGGATGGTGATCCCGTCGACGTAGTCCGAGGCGGACGACGCGAGAAAGACGACCGCCCCGCACAGGTCGGTGGCTCTGCCCCACCGGCCGGCGGGGATCCGCTCGAGGATCGCCCGGGAGCGCTCGGGGTCGTCCTGCAGGGCCCGGGTGTTGTCGGTCGCGATGTAGCCGGGTGCGATCGCGTTGACGTTGACCCCATGCGATGCCCACTCGTTCGCGAGGGCCTTGGTGAGCCCGGCGACGGCGGACTTCGATGCGGTGTACCCGGGGACGTTGATCCCGCCCTGGTAGCTCAGCAGGCTCGCGGTGAAGACGATCTTCCCTGAGCCGCGCTCCAGCATCGGCCGCGCGACGAGCTGAGTCAGCACGAAGTGGCTCGTGAGGTTGACCTCCAGGACGCGGTCCCACCAGTCGAGGGGGTGCTGCGCGGCCGGCATCCGGGCGATCGTGCCGGCGTTGTTGACGAGGATGTCGGGCGCTCGCTCGGCGAGCTCTCCGCCGAGAGTGGTGACCGCCTCACGATCGCCGAAGTCCACCGCGTAGCTCTGGAACGAGCGCCCGTGCGACTCGACGACCCGCGCCACGGCACTGCCTTCGCGTTCGAGCGTGGCGCTCACGCCGATCACGTCGGCACCCGCGGCGGCGAGCGCCTCGGCGAGGGCGAAGCCGATGCCGCGCTTGGCGCCGGTGACGACGGCGAGCCGCCCGGTCAGGTCGAACGGGTTCACTTCGCACTCTCCGTAGCGGCGACATCGACCAGGATCTTCATGGCGAGTCCCCGCTCGAGGTCGTCGAAAGCGGCTCGCACAGCGGTGAGGGGCACGACCTGTGAGATGAGCAGCTCGCTCGGCACGACACCGTCGGCCAGCAAGGAGCTCGCCGTCTCGAAGTCGGACCGCTCGTAGACGCGGGCACCCAGGACCCGGAGCTCGCGCCAGAAGATCTGCATGAGATCGACCTCCCTGCGGGCTCCGTGGATCGCGACGACGACGATCGTCCCTCGAACCTTGGCCAGCCCGGTGGCGGCAGCGACCGCAGCCGCAGCGCCGGAGACCTCGAAGACCACATCGGCACCTGCACCGTCGGTCCATGCGGCGACCCAGGCGGCCTGATCGGTCGAGCCGGGGTCGACGGCCACGTGACCGAGCTGTTCGATCTGCGCGCGACGGTGGGGATCGGGCTCGACGATCGCGACGATCGCGCCGGCGTGCCGCGCGACGGTCGCGATCAGTACCCCGATCGGCCCGCCCCCGAGCACGACCACATGGTCGCCGGGCGCAACCTCACCGCGGCGGACGTCGTGGACGGCGACGGCAGTGGGCTCGACCAGCGCCGCGACGTCCAAGGCCAGGCCCGCGGGGAGTGCGACGAGAGTGTGGGCCGGCACGTTCCACAGCGTCTGCAGCGCACCCGGGGAGTCGATCCCGATGAACTCCAGGTTCTGGCAGATGTGCTGATGACCGGCCAGGCACGCCGGGCAGGTCCCGTCCCAGGCAAGCGGCATGACCGTCACGGCATCACCCGCCGACCAGCCGGCGACGCCCTCGCCCACCCTCTCGATCGTCCCGCTCATCTCGTGACCGAAGATCAGCGGCGTGGTGACGCGGGCGTCCATGGCCCCGTGGACGACGTGCAGGTCCGTACCGCACAAACCGACGAAGGCCACGCGGACCTGCACGTGACCGCTGGGCGGGGGCACAGGCTCGGACGCGAGGACCTCGACCGTCCCGTTCCCTGTATATGCAGCACTGCGCACAGCGCATCTCCTTCGGTGTCGGCCGGCGACCCTCGTTGGTCACGATCCGGTTTCGGACTGTACCGGAGGATTGAGTACACGTCACATGTATGATCTACTCTGGCGTCGCTCGGCTCACCACGAAGGAGTGAACATGCAGCGATGTGCCTTCGTCGTCGACGTGGTCCCCGAGAAGCGCGACAGGTACGTCCGGCTGCACACCGACGTCTGGCCGGGCGTCGAGGCCCTGCTCTCGGCGCACCACGTGACCAACTACTCGATCCTTCTGATCGAGGACACGCTGTTCGGGTACTACGAGTACATCGGTGACGACCACGACGCGGACCTGGCGGTCCTGGACGCCGATCCCGTCACCCGGGAGTGGCTCGCGCTCACCGGCCCCTGCCAGACACCGTTCGGACATCTCGCCGCACCGACGGACGGATGGCGCCGGCTCGAGGAGCTCTGGCACCTTCCGTGAGGCACCTTCTCGATTCCCACCTGCACATGTGGGAGCGGGCCAAGCACCCGCAACCCTGGCTCGACGCACAGCCGATGTCGGCGATCGATCGTGACTTTCCACCAGACGCGGCCGTCGCGGAGCTGGCACTCCACGGTGTCGACGGCTGCGTGGTGGTGCAGGCCGTCAACGACCTCTCGGAGACGGTCGACCTCCTCGCGGTGGCTCACGCCACGCCGGAGATCCGCGGTGTGGTGGGTTGGCTGGATCTCACGGGGGACGTACCGGAGCAGCTCCGGACGCTTCGCCGGTTGCCGGGCGGCGACCGGCTGGTCGGCGTTCGGCACGTCACCTTTGTCGAAGAGGACCCACACTGGCTCGCCCGGGACGACGTCCGGCGGGGGCTGTCGGATCTCGGCGACGCCGGCTTGGTGTTCGACGTGCTGATCGCCCATCACCAGCTCCCCCTGGCCGCCGACGTCGCCCGCAGCCTCCCTGGAACGTCCTTCGTCCTCGACCACGGGGGCAAGGTCCCGATGCGCAGTACCGAGCTGGCGACGTGGGCCCGGGACCTCGCCGAGCTCGCGGGCTGCCCGAACGTGGCCACGAAGGTCTCCGGACTAGTCACCGAGGACGACTGGCACGGCTGGTCGACCCCGCGGTTGCGCCCGGTGTTCGAGCATGTGCTCGCGACGTTCGGGTCGCAGCGGCTGCTTTTCGGCTCCGACTGGCCGGTCGTCGAGCTCGCCGGCGGGTACGGCCGTTGGCTCAGGGCCTACCTCGAGCTCACGGACGACCTGTCGCAGACCGAGCGCGACGCGATCGACGGTGTCAACGCGACCCGCGTCTACGGGCTGTGATGACGGCCCATCCCGCCCGCCCGCTCGGCGGCACCGGTCTTCACATCTCCGAGATCGGCTTCGGCGCGTCGCCGCTGGGCAACCTGCACCGTCCGATGACCGACGACGACGCCTCCCGCGCAGTCGAGCGTGCGTGGGAACGGGGGGTGCGGTACTTCGACACCGCGCGGGCAGTGCTCGCGTCGACCGGGTAGGTGGCGGAAAGCTGCCTAGGTGTGCTCGAGGATGTCCAACCCCTCACGCTGCTTGACGGTCATCGGGCCGGTCGGCGGAAACCAGGCCAGGTCCAGCCCACGCGGCGCCGAGAATCGGCCGGGTCATCGACCTGGGCGGCGTCCAGCGCGGTTCCGGCGCCGATGAGGAGGCCGCCGTGCCGGGACATGGTCCGCGGGAGGGCGAGCGTGGTCGGCGTGCGACGTGTCAACTCGGCGACGGGAAGGCCGCCCGTCACGAGCGCCTCGGCCAGAGGGGTCGCACACCGTAAGTCGTCCGCGACGACGACGGGACGAGCCAGTGGCCGTGAGAGAGCCAACGACGCCTATCGACCGCTCTGACGACGGTCGTCCGATCGCGACTCTGGCACGAGTCGCAGGCCGGCGCGGTCGGGGCGGACGTGCGGCCCGTCCGTCTGGGCCCACCCGTCCAGCGGCACGGCCCGGGCGATCCGCGTCTCATCGATCGTCGTGCCGTGACCGGGCTTGTCCCCGAGCACGATGCCACCATCGGCGATCTCATAGTCCACCGTCATGCCGAGCGGGGCTCCAAGGTCCTGCAACTCTGCCGAGAGGTGGTTCGGAACGGCCGCGGCGGCATGGAAGACGGGGTTCGCCGTCGACCCGACAGGACTGATGGGCAGGTCGCGGCTGTGCGCGACTGCCGCGACACGCAGGAAGTGGGTGATCCCCCACATGCTGCCGACCTGGACGATGTCGACGGCCCCAGCGTCCAGAAGCGGCTTGAACTGCTCCAGACCGGTGAGGTTCTCGCCGGTGGCGACCCCCGCGCGAACAGCGCGACTGACCATTGCCATGCCGTCGGCGTCCCACCGCCGCAACGGCTCCTCGACCCAGGACAGGTCGACCTTCTCCTCGACGGCGTGGATGTATCGGATCGCCTGCTTGCGGTTCCAGGACTCGTTGGCATCCAGCATGATGCCCGGTCGGGGCGTGTTGGCCGAGAAGATGTCACGCACGCGCGCCAACCGGACGAGGTCGCTGTCCAGGTTCAGGCCGCCCTTCACCTTGACGCTCGTGAACCCGCGCGCCACCCACTCGCCGTACAGGTCGTTGAGCTCGTCGTCGGGGATCGCGATCTCCAGCGCCGAGGCATACGCGGGCACGAACCGGTCGCGCGCCCCAAGGGTGCGCCACAGGGGCTCGTCGGCGATCTTCGCCTTCAAGTCCCAGAGCGCCATGTCCAGTGCGCCGATGCCGCCGAACGTCGCCCCGACGTGTCCGCCCTTGAAGACACGGGCCAGCATGCGGTCGTACAGCGCGACCACCGCGCGCGGGTCCTCGCCCTCGATCGCAGGAAAGACGCGGTCGATGTCCACGTGCGACCCGACGCCGATCCCCTCGACGCCCTCGTCCGTCTCGAGGACGACGATCGGCACCTCGGTGATGCCGTCCCGGACGAAGCCGTTGACATCGCCGACGGGGCGCCCCCAGTCCTGGAGTGTCGTCACGGTCCGGTACGCGGTGATTCTCATTCGCTCACATGTCCTCTTCGGCGCGCGGTCGGCCGCAGTGCCGCCACGAAAAGAACATACATCACACGTCTGCACAGTGCGCACATCCGCATATACTCCCGCCATGACCGTTCCTGACCCGGCCGCAGAGGGCCCGCGCATCCCGTCCATCCAGGATCGGATGCCTGCGCAACGCCTGGGCGTGGCGGTCGTGGAGGCGCTGGTCAACGTGATCGTCACGGGGCAGCTCGCGCCCGGCGACACGCTGCCGCCGGAGGTCCCGCTCGCCAAGCAGTTCGGGGTCAGCCGGACGGTGCTGCGCGAGTCGGTCAAGCGACTGGAGGAGAAGGGGCTGGTGTCGGTCGGTCAGGGTCGTGGGACCACGGTGCAGCCGACCCGGTCGTGGAACATGATGGACCGCGTCGTCCTGACGGCTCTCATCGCGCACGACGAGACGCTCGGAGTCCTCGACGAGCTCAGCGACGTCCGTGCCCGCCTCGAGGCCGCCATGGCCGCCGACACCGCCCGCGTCCGCTCGTCGGAGGAGCTCGAGACGCTGCGACAGGCCCTGGAGTCCATGCGCGCCTCGCTCGACGACCCCAGCGCCTTCGGTGCGTCCGACGTGCGCTTCCACGACATCGTCATGGAGATCTCCGGCAACCGGCTCGCCGAGAGCATCGCCCGGTCGCTGTTCGAGCGTGCGCGCGACAGCGCGCGGTACCACGGCATGACACCGCCGTCGTTCCACGAGCGGACGCTGCGCGAGCACGAAGCCGTGTTCGCGACGATCGAGGCCCGCACCCCCGAGGACGCTGAGCACGCGATGTACTCGCACATCATCGACGCCTGGCAACGCCGCCGGCTGCCGGACCACTCGGGCACCAAGTCGCGCCGCATGTAGGCGCCCCGGGGATCACGTCGACGGAGATGGATCCGGGATCTCGGGTGGCCAGGGTTTCGACACGGTTCGCCGGGCGACGACGTTGGCGCGGCACCCACGCTCAACGCCCGAGGCGTCCGCGGCCGGAGTCAGGTAGACCGAGGCGGTTCACGTGTAGGCGCGATCTCGGAGGCCCGCCCCGGTGCGTGCGTCGAAGCTCTGCGAATCCCGACGCATGCACAGAGCGCGGAAGCGAGCGCTGACCGCATCCGGGAGCTCGGAATACCCCGAGGCGCGCAGGCCACTCTCGATGAGCGCCGTCGACGGCGCCCAGATCGGGCCGCGCCGGTAGCCATCGTCCTCGTCGTGCCGAGAGTCGACCCGTTCGGTCGCCGAGCCGAACTCTGGCAGGTGACCCTCGAGGCGGGAGGCCAGCGCGTCGCGGACGTCGGCGGGCAACCGCTGGCCGAGAACGATTGGCAGGAGGTTGGGCAGGCTGGATGCGGTGCTCGGTCGTCCCGGCAATGACCCGACCGCGACGAACTCCTTGCCGTTCCACAGATCGCGGGAGCGCCTCCAGGACGGTGTCGTGCGCGGATTGCCACCGATCGGCGTTCCGAGCGGGTCGTGGATCACGGTGAACGCGTTGGTCGGCGGCGGCGGTCAGGGTCGTGAACCACCGCTGGCCGTTCTGCGGATGGTCTGGTCGCTGACGGCGGCGAGGATCGCTCGTTCGTGCGCGGCGGCGAGCGTGAGCGATGTCGTCGTCGACGACCGGTTCACGGAGCGTCACTCCCCGGGCGCCCGCCGGAGCGTCGGGCGCCCGGGGTCGACGCTCAGCCGATCGCCCGGGTGACGAGCTCCGTGATGTGCTTCTCCGCCGTGGGGGTCAGCCGGGCGAGGGCGAACTCCGTCGGCCACATCGAGCCGTCGTCGAGGGCCGCTACGTCGCTGAAGCCGAGCGTCGCGTACCGGTTCTTGAACTTGGCCGCCGGCTTGAAGAACAGCAGGACCTTGCCGTCCTTGGCGTACGCCGGCATGCCGTACCAGGTCTTCGGCTCGAGCTCCGGCGCAGCGTCCGTGACGAGGACGTGCAGCCGCTCGGCCATGGCCCGGTCCGCGTCCTCCATCTCGGCGACCTTCTCGAGCAGGTCGTTCAGCCCGTCGGCCTTCTTGCCCTTCGCGCGCACTTCCTGGGCGCGGTCCTTGATGGCGGCGCGCTCGGCGGAGGTGAAGCCTTCGGTGGTCTCGGTCGTGTTGGTCACGGTGGTTCCTTCCCTGGGGAGCTGTCATCGACCTGACGTTCGCCGTCGACGCGGTGTGACAGGGACGGGCTCACGAACCGATGGAGGTCACGAGGCAACCACCGGTGGACGTCGAGCGATCCGACGAGGGCTGCGGGAGGAGGCTGTCGTCGTCGGCGTCGTCGTGACCTCGACGGTCTACCTCGGTGAGTGCCCGCGCGGGCCGGCGTCGGCCAGCACCAGCGCGGCGGGCGGCGTATGCCTCGGCGTGAGGTTTCGCTCAGGCCAGTCGGAGCAACCCGGGCTGCGTTCGGTCGCCCTTCGATCGCCCACGGAACGATTGTCGCGCTGGACCGCCGTGGCTATCGTCGCGAGATGGGCGATCGGGACATCGTTGTCGACGGATTTCGGATCGAACCGCTCAGTCCCGTGACCTGGGACGCGTTCGCAGCCCTGGCGGAACGGCACAACGGCGTGTGGGGCGGCTGCTGGTGCACGTACTTCCACCTCTACCCCGACCCCGTCGAGGAGCGCCGCGCACTCGGCCACCGCGAGTTCAAGCGGCAGCTCGTCGAGGCCGGTCGCGCGCACGCGGCGTTGGTGTTCGACGGCGACGCCGCGGTGGCGTGGGCCCAGTACGGGACGGTCGACGAGCTGCAGAACATCCACCACCGCAAGGAGTGGGAGCAGGGTGTCCCGCGCAGGCCGGACTTCCGGATCACCTGCCTGTTCGTGGACCGCGACTACCGACGCAAGGGGATGGCTTCCGTCGCGGTCCGTGGTGCGCTCGCACTGATCTCCGCGGCAGGGGGTGGCCTGGTGGAGTCGTACCCGCACGACGTGCCGCCCGGCAAGAAGACCTCGGCGTCCTTCCTCTACAACGCGACGCGGACCATGTACGAAGAGCTCGGCTTCAGCTACCAGCGACCCAAGGGCAAGGGCAACTGCGTGATGACCACCCAGGTTCCGGCCGCCGAGCGCGCGTCGTCCTGACCGCCAGCACTGATCGTCGGGTCGAGCCTCGTACGAACGGGGACGGCTAGAACGCCGTGTACCCGCCGTCGGCGACGAGCACGGACCCGGTGATGAACGACGACGCGTCGCTCGCCAGGAAGACGACGGCCGGCGCCAGCTCCTCGACGCTGCCGTAGCGCTGCATCGGCGCGTCGTCGATCCAGTTCTGGCGGTATCTCGGGTCGTCGACCGGGGACATCTCGGTCTTGATGTAGCCGGGCGCCAGGGCGTTGACCCGGACGCCGAACGGCGCCCACTCCGCGGCGAGGCTGCGCGTCAGGTGGTGCACCGCTGCCTTCGACGCGTTGTAGGCGGGCTGCCACTGCGGTCGGTTGACGATCAGGCCGGACATCGAGCCGATGTTGATGATCACGCCCGCGCGCTGGTCGACGAACGTGCGGCCGAAGACCTGCGAGCACGTCCACACGGCGTCGAGGTTCACGGACATGACGTGCCGCCAGTCGTCGGGCGTCACGTCCAGTGCGGGCGCGTGGACGCACGTGCCGGCGTTGTTGACCAGGATGTCGACCCGCCCGAACCGGGCCAGCGTCTCGTCGCGCACCCGCTCGACGTTCGCCCGCTCCGTGATGTCCGCCGCGATGAACAGGCAGTCGACACCGCGTCGCTCGAGGTCGGCGACGACCGTGGCTGCCGCGTCGGCGTCGCGGCCGACGATCGCGATCGAGGCGCCGGCGTCGCCGAGTGCGCCCGCGAACCCCTCGCCCAGCCCGCGCGTCCCTCCGGTGACCACGGCGACGCGCCCCTCGAGGGAGAACTGATCCATGGTGCTCATGGGCTTCTGCTTCCTGTGGTCGGTGTCGTGCCCGCTCGCGCCGACCTGGCGCAGGTCGAGTCTGGTCCTACCGGGTGCCCGGTGGGCACCACAGCCTCATCGGAGCTGGCGAGCAAGCTGTTCTGGGCTCGTCGTGGGCAGCTCGCACACGAACCCCCGGCAGACGTAGGCCGTCGGAGCGCCGCCCACGAGCGGGCGGTCGCGCAGCAGCTCCCGGCCGTCGGGGATCCCGTCGGGCTCGCCGAGCGCAAGGACGAGACCCGGCGCGGTCGACCGCAAGGCGACCTCCCGGAGCACGGCCGTGCGCTGGTCGTCCCGGGGCCCGACGATCGCCACCTCCCGCGGCCCGTCGAGGGCCGCCTCCAGCACGGCGAGCGCCGCGCCTGCCGCCTGCGGGAACCGCGTCGCGAGGGCGAGCCCCGCGCGGCCGGCGCGCTCGGCGGCCTCGCGGTGGCGTAGGGAACCCGTCAGCGCGGCGTAGGTCAGCAACGCGCCCGCGGCGGCCGACTGTCCCGAGGGCGTCGGCCCGTCCGCCGGGTCCTGGGGTCGGCCCAGGCGACCGATCACGGCGTCCGTCTCGTCGTCCGCGGTGTCGTGGAAGCCGCCGTCCACGGCGGCGAAGTGCTTGAGCACGGTGTCGAGCAGACGTCCGGCGACCGCGGCCCCTTCGGCGTTCCCGGTGACTGCGGAGAGCGCCAGCAGGCCCTCGGACAGGTTCGCGTAGTCCTCCAGCACGCCGGGCGCGCGCCCCGGGACGCCGTCACGCGAGGCCCGGACCAGCCGCGTGGAGCCGTCGGGGTCCTCGCGCACGTGCGTCGCGACCACCGCGTCGGCGGCCGCGACGGCCGCCTCGAGCAGGTCCGGGCGGTCGAACAGCGCACCGGCCTCGGCCAGCGCGGCCACCGCCAGGCCGTTCCAGCCCGAGACCACCTTGTCGTCGCGCCCGGGTCGGGGCCGTCGCTCGCGCGCCGCGCGGAGCCGCGCCCGGACGTCGTCGAGGCGATCCGCGTCCTCGGGCTCGCGCCGACGCTGGAGCACCGACGTCCCGTGCTCGAACGTGCCCGCCGGGGTCACGCCGAGCACGTCCGCCGCCCAGCCGCCGTCCTCCGCACCCAGCACCTCGCGCAGCTGAGCCTGGCTCCAGACGTAGAACGCGCCCTCGCGCCCCTCGCTGTCCGCGTCGAGCGAGGAGGCGAGTCCCCCCTCGGGCGTCCGGAGCTCGTCGAGCATCCAGCGCGCCGTCTCGAGGGCGACGCGACGCATGCTCGGTGCCCCCGTCGCGCGCCAGGCGTGCGCGTACACCCGAAGGAGGAGCGCGTTGTCGTAGAGCATCTTCTCGAAGTGGGGCACCGTCCAGCTCGTGTCGACCGAGTACCGGGCGAAGCCGCCCGCGAGCTGGTCATACAGGCCGCCGCGCGCCATCGCGTCGAGCGTGCCCACGGCCATCGCGAGCGCACCCTCGTCGCCTGTCCGCGCGTGGTGGCGGAGCAACCACTCGAGCACGGTCGACGGCGGGAACTTCGGGGCGCCACCGAAGCCGCCGGCACGCGCGTCGTAGGTCGAGGCGATGCGGGCCAGCGCCTCGTCGGCGAGGTCACCGCCGCCCGCCACGCCCGCGGGTCCGGGGAGCCGGTCGGCGAGCGCCTCACTGATCGCGCCGGCGCTCGAGAGCACCTCGGCACGACGCTCCGTCCAGGCGGCGGCCACCGCGGCGAGCACCTCCGAGAAGGACGCGACCTGGTGCACGCGGCGCGGCGGGAAGTAGGTGCCGCAGAAGAACGGCTCCCCCGTCGGCGTCGTGAACACCGTCATCGGCCAGCCGCCCGAGCCTGTCATCGCCTGCGTCGCAGCCATGTAGACCGCATCGACGTCCGGCCGCTCCTCGCGGTCCACCTTGACGCAGACGAAGTGGTCGTTCATGAACGCGGCGACCTCGGCGTCCTCGAACGACTCGTGAGCCATCACGTGGCACCAGTGGCACGCCGCGTAGCCGACGGAGACCAGGACCGGCACGTCGCGAGACGCGGCCTCCTCGAACGCGGCACTCCCCCACTCGCGCCAGTCGACGGGGTTGTCGGCGTGCTGCGCGAGATAGGGACTGGTGGCGTCCGCCAGGCGGTTGGGCATGCCCCAGCGTCCGCCGCGCGGCCCGTGCGCGCGACCGATCGCCCCGGGTGGTCGTGGTGCGCGCCCTACCGGACCTCTCCGTCGCCTGCCGCGACACCCACCCCTTGCCGGTCCGCCCCGAGCGCGAGCTCGAGGTCGCTGGAGCGCGGCACCGACTCGCGGACGGTCTCGCCGAGCAGCTCCAGCTGGCGCTCGAGCACCGGCACGCGGTCCGGGGTGGCGACCTGGGCAAGGTCGCGCAGCGCGGCCGCGAGCCGCCGCGAGACCTGAGGTGAGGCGGCGCCGGCGAGGCGGATCTCGTCGAAGGCCAGGTGGACGTACGCGTCCCAGTCCATCACCGGTTCCTTCAGCCGCACCACACCCGCGCGGTCCCGGTAGAGGCCGTCCGACAGGGGGCGCCGGGCGATCTGCCGCAGGCAGTCGTGCAGCCGGTCGATGGCCTGGACAGCGGTGGTGGGGTCCTGCAGCGGAGAGTCCGCGAGCGAGCGCTGGGCGATGTCGACCAGGAGCCGCAACCCGTACGCCACGTCCTTGTCCAGCGTGCGCTCGAGGCCCAGCACCACGGCCTCGTCGACCTTGCGCTCGTCCAGGGCGACAGGGTCGCCGTGGACCTGGAACAGCGGGGCTCCGGCCGGGACGAACTCGCCGAGCGCCGGCAGCAGCTCGAGGACGCAGTCCGACCGCGTGGCCTCGTCCACGAGGTGCTGGTAGCCGATCACGGTCACCACCCCGGACCGCGGTGCGCGCAGGAGCCGCCGACCGTCCTCCTCGGGTTCGTCGCCGGGGTCGGCGTAGACCTCGTCCAGCAGCTTGCGGGTCTGCTTGCCGACGAGCTCGATGAGGCTGGAGACGCGGAGCGCCTGCCCGATGTGGTGCACGTAGATGATCAGCACCGCGATGCTGACGATGACCAGGACGAAGGCGGTCAGGACCGCGGTTCCCGGAACCTGCCCCGTGCCGTCCCCGTTCGACGTGACCTCGTGCAGCGCGACGATCGCGAACGCGAACGTCGCCACGAACAGCCCGATCGCGCTCTGGCTCGGCTTGTCACGCAGCAGCCGCTGCACGATCCGGGGCGAGAACTGCCCCATCGCGAGCTGGACCACGACCATCGTGATGGTCAGCACGAGCGCGGCCATGCTCACCATGGAGGCGGCGACCGTGGACAGGATGGCGATGGCCGCCTCGGGACCGCCGACGATCGCCGTCGGGATCAGCGAGTAGTCGAACTGCCGGTCGATCGTGATCGTCACCAACGCCAGCGCGACGCCTCCGAGGACGAACAGCACGGGCACGAGCCACAGGCTGTTCCGCACGCTCAGCCACGTCTTGTAGAGCCACATGCCTTTCCCCGCTCCCGAACGCGAGCAGCACGCGCCGATGTCGAGCAGTCTGGCGACGCACCCGATGGTGCGACGCCGCGTGGGCACGGCAGCTCGGGCAGTTCGACGACCGCTCGACCGCGCACCTCGACGTGCGCAGCCCCGCGACCTCGACATGGTCCGCGTCCGCGTGCTGACCACCGCGTCAGCCGGTCGGCGGACGACGCCCTGGCCTCCGGCACGAGCGCCGGGACCACCACTGCCCACGCGACGCTCGCTGCATGACGTCGTGGACCCATGGTGGGCGTCCGGTCGTGACGGCGCACCTCGGACGGGCGGACGCACGACGACGCACCGGACAGAGCCACACCCGCGGCGCCGGTTCCCGGGGGATCGGCGAGTCACCGTCGGGGTGGTCGAGGTCCTCCTCCTGACGGGCCCGCCAGCTCGTCGCGGCGGCGGGCGAGGTACGCCGTCTCGGCGCTGTTGCCGCCCACGGCGATGGCCCGGTCGTAGGCCTCCCGCGCCTCGTCCGTCCGGTCGAGGCGACGCAGCAGGTGGGCGCGCGTGGCGTGGAAGGCGCGGTAGCCGTCCAGGGGCAGCCCGTCGACCTCCGCCAGCGCGAGCTGCGGCCCGTCCACCTCGGCGACGGCGATCGCGCGGTTGAGCCGCACGATCGGCGACGGGTCGACGACGACCAGCTGGTCGTAGAGCGCGACGACCTGCGACCAGTCGGTGTCGCGGACGACACGCGCGTCGGTGTGCACGGCGTTGACCGCGGCGAGGAGCTGGTAGCGACCGGGCGCCTGCCCCGAGGCGAGGCGCGCGCGGACGAGGGCGTGACCCTCGGCGATCAGCTCCCGGTCCCACCCGCTGCGGTCCTGGTCCTCGAGGGTGACGAGGTCGCCGTCCGCCGACACCCGCTCGGCCCGTCGTGCGTCCGTCAGGAGCATGAGCGCCAGGAGCCCGGCGACCTCTCCGTCCGCCGGCATCAGGTCCCGCACCAGCCGGGTCAGCCGGATCGCCTCGGCGGTCAGGTCGGCCCGGACCGCCGGTCCGTCCGGCTCCGAGGACAGGTAGCCCTCGTTGAAGATCAGGAACAGGACCGTGAGCACGCCGGTGACCCGGGCCGGGAGATCCTCGCGGTACGGCACGCCGAAGGGGATCCTCGCCGCCTTGATCTTGGCCTTCGCGCGCGTGATGCGCCGGCTCATGGCCGTCTCCTGGACGAGGAACGCGCGAGCGATCTCGGCGACGGTGAGACCCCCGACCAGGCGCAGGGTCAGCGCGACCCGCGCCTCCATGGCGAGGGCGGGGTGGCAGCAGGTGAACACCAGCCGGAGCCGGTCGTCGTCGATCGCGCCGAGCGGCCCGGGGGTGTCGGACAGCATCGCCGCCTCCTTGTGCCACGACTCGCGCCTGACCTCGCGACGGAACCGGTCGATCGCCTTGCGGTGGGCGGTGGTGGTGAGCCACGCGCCGGGGTTCGGAGGGACGCCGTCGACGGGCCAGCGCTCGACGGCGGTCGCGAACGCCTCCGCGGCCATCTCCTCGGCGATGTCGAGGTCGCCGATGCGCCGCGCGACGGTCGCCACCACCCGGGCCCACTCCTCGCGGTGGACCCGCGTGATCAGCTCGTCGAGCCCGGTCATGCGCCGCCCAGGAACGGCCTGAGCTCGACCCGGCGGTTGCAGGCCGTCGACCCCTCGGCGGCGAGCCGCAGAGCCGCGTCGAGATGGGCCGCGTCGACGACCCAGAGGCCGGCCACATACTCCTTCGACTCGACGTAGGGGCCGTCGGTGAACACCGCCTCCCCGTCGCGACCGTCGACGACCGTGGCGGAGCCGGGGGACGCGAGGCCGCCCGCGAAGACCCAGTGGCCGTCGGCCTGGAGCCGGGCGTTGAAGACGTCGATCGCGGCCATCTCCTCCGCGGTGCCGGAGCCCGTCCGGTCGTCGAGCACGGACATCAGATAGAGCGCCATGGGACCAGTCTCCTGTCGTCGGTCGGCGGCCGCAGCGGGCCTCACCTCTGCTACGAACGGTGCAGTCCCGATCCGACCCCCCGTCCGAGACGATCTTCGTCCACCGAGAGGGTCCGCGCGGACCCTGGACACGGCCGCCCGGCGCGGCCAGGGTGGGGACTGCGGGTCGACGACCCGCCTGGTCAGAGCCGATTGGTGGAGAGGACCCCGTGGTCGAACCGGACGAGGTCGAGCTCGAAGAGGAGTCCGCGGGCAACCCGCGACTGGCCATCCTGCTCGCGATGGCGATGTTCGTGCTCGTCGTCGACACGTCGCTCATGAACGTGTCCATCTCGGCGGTGGTGGACGACCTGGGCACCACGGTCAGCGGGGTCCAGTCCGCCATCGCGCTCGAGGCGCTCGTCTCCGCGGCGTTCATCCTGATCGGCAGCAAGGTGGGCGACCTCTACGGGCGGAAGAGGGCCTACGTCATCGGTCTGCTCGCGTACGCCGTCGGCGCGACCGCGATGGCCCTGGCGCAGAGCCTGACCGCGATCATCGTCTTCTGGGCCGTGATCGGCGGCCTCGGCGCCTCCCTGCTGCTGCCGGCCATGCAGTCCCTGATCCACGGCAACTTCACCGGCCCCGCGCAGCGGAAGGCCTACGCCCTGGTCGGCGCCGCAGCGGCGATCGCGGCCGGCGTCGGCCCCCTCATCGGGGGCTTCATCACCACCTACCTGTCGTGGCGGATCGCGTTCCTGCTCGAGGTCGTCGTCATCGCCGTCGTGCTCTCCGGGATCGGCCTCGTCAAGGACGTGCCCTACACCGGACCCCGCAAGATCGACGGAGTCGGCGCGGTCCTGTCCGTCCTCGGGATGGGCGGCGTCGTGCTCGGCATCCTGGTCTGGCAGGAGGGCGGCGAGGCCGTCCTGGCGATCCTGGCCGTCGGCGTGGTCGCGCTCGGGTCGCTCGTGTACTGGCTCTCCCGGCGCAAGCGCCAGGACAAGCCGACGCTGCTGGACCCGGGCCTGTTCGAGTCCAAGGTCTTCCGGTTCGGCATCACCCAGCAGACCCTGCAGCAGATCGCGCTGGGCGGCACGATGATCGCGCTGCCGATCTACCTGCAGATCGTGCTGGAGTACAACGCCATGCAGGCCGGCCTGTCCCTCGCGCCGCTCTCGCTGAGCATGTTCGCCGTCGCAGTCGTCGCCGGGAAGAAGGCCGGCGCGCGCAACCCCAGCGGCATCATCCGGTGGGGCTTCGCACTGCTGGCCACGGGTGTCGCACTCATCCTGCCCATCGTGCCGCGGGCGGACTCGGGATGGTGGCTGGTGGTCCCCCTCGTCATCGCCGGGTCGGGCCTGGGTCTGCTGGTCTCCCAGCTGAACAACTACACGCTGGCCCCGATCTCGGAGGAACGCGTCAGCGAGGCCGCCGGCGTCAACTCCGCCGCGGGGTCGTTCGGGCTCTCGTTCGGCCTGGCGTTCGCGGGTGCGATCCTGCTCGCCGCGCTGTCCACGTTCTTCACGTCCATGGCGGCGGAGAGCACGGTGCTCGACGCGTCCGAGCAGGCCCAGGTCGCCTCGGTCCTCGAGGAGGACGCCGAGGTGGTCAGCAACACGGCCCTGGACGAGCTCCTTGCCGACGAGCCGCCGGCGACCCAGGCGGAGATCATCCGGATCAACACCGAAGCGCGGCCCCTCGCGCTCCAGGTCGCGCTCCTGATCCCGCTCCTCGCCGCCCTCAGCGGTCTGGTGATCTCGTTCCGCATGGCGCGTCTCCCGCACGCTCCACCGGTCGCCCCCGTCGAGGCGGCGGTGTGGGGCTAGACGTGGACGCGACCTGCTTCGAGCGCGTGCCCGCCGTCCACGCTCGACGGTCCCACGCGCGTCGATCGTGACGGCCGTCCCCGCCGCCGTCCCCTCGTCCGTCGAACGACGCCGGATCGTCGTGCTCGGCCTGAGCCGCGCGTTCGTCGCGACCGGCGTCCTGGTGGCGCTGTACTACCTCGCGCCTCTCGACCGGGCTCCGCGGGTGCCGCTGGCCGTGACGCTGGCGATCGCCCTCGTCGTCCTGCTCGGCGTCACCATCTGGTGGATCCGGGTGGTGATCCGTGCGCCGTACCCGGGGCTGCGCGCGGTCGAGGCCCTGGCCACCACGGTGCCGCTCTTCCTGCTCCTGTTCGCGGCGACGTACTACCTGCTCGGACGGACCGACCCCCAGAGCTTCAACACGGCCTCCCTCACCCGGACCGACACCCTGTACTTCACGATCACGGTCTTCAGCACGGTCGGGTTCGGCGACATCTCCGCGGCCAGCCAGAGCGCCCGCGTGCTTGTCTCGGCGCAGATGATCCTGGACGTGATCATCCTGGGGCTGGGGATCCAGGTCCTCCTGGGCGCGGTGCGCCAGGCCAGGCAGAGCCAAGCGTCCGGTCCGGCGGCGAGGCCGGACCAGGGCCACCCCTGACACCGGGGAGATCATCAGATCGGGATGATGCCGCCGCTCCCACGCTGCGGTGGACTGACGGTCAGACGGAGCACGGCCGGCCCGGCCGACCTGTTCTCGCCACGCTCGGCGCCTGCAGGCCGGAGGGGGCCGCAGGCGCCGAGACGGCGTGGCGGTCAGTCAGGCGTCGGGGACGTCCTCGCCCTCGGCCGGCTCGCTCGCGTGCTCGCGTGCGTCGTTGTCCGGAGCCGCGCCGGCGGGGGCGCCTTCCGCCGGCTCCGTCGCGTGCGCTCGCGTCTCGTCGTCGGGGACCGGCGCGGTGTCGGAACTCATCTGTGCTGCCTCCTTCGCGGGGCCCGCACCGTCGGCGCGCCCGTCCTCCGAACGTACGCCCGGCCGACGGTTCCGACCGGGTGGGGCAGTCTTCGCGTCAGAACACCGGCTTCCCGCCAGTGACGCCGAGGACGGTGCCCGAGACGTAGGAGGCGGTCGAGCTCGCCGCGAGGAAGACGAACGCGGGCGCCACCTCGGCGGGCTGCCCAGCCCGACCGAGCGGCGTGTCGGCGCCGAACTTCTCGACCTTGGCCTCCGGCTGCGTGGCCGGTTGCAGCGGGGTCCAGATGGGCCCCGGAGCGACGGCGTTCACGCGGATGCCGCGCGGACCGAGCTCCCCGGCCAGGTTCACCGTGAAGTTGTTGATCGCCGCCTTCGTCGAGGCGTAGTCGAGGAGGGACTCGGACGGCTGGTAGGCCTGGATCGAGGACACGTTGATGATCGAGCCGCCCTCGCCGAGGTGCTCGAGAGCGGCCTGCGTCACCCAGAACAGGGCGTAGAGGTTGGTCTTGAACGTGCGGTCGAGGTCCTCGGTGGTGATGTCCGCGACCGACTCGCGCCGCGCCCACTGGAACCCGGCGTTGTTCACGAGGATGTCGAGCCCACCCAGCTCCGTGGCGGCGCGCTCGACCGCGCCGCGCGCCTCGTCCTCGTTGCGCAGGTCCGCGGGCACGAGGATGCACCGCCGGCCGGCGCGCTGGACCCACTCGGCCGTCTCGTCGGCGTCGGTCTTCTCCTCCGGCAGGAAGACGATGGCGACGTCGGCGTCCTCGCGGGCGAAGGCGATCGCGACCGCCCGGCCGATGCCGGAGTCGCCGCCCGTGATCAGCGCCTTGAGGCCGCTCAATCGGCTCGAGCCCTGGTAGCTGGACTCACCGTGGTCGGGCGCCGGCGTCATGGGCCGGGTCAGCCCGGGGGGCTCCTGCTGCTGCGCCGGGAACTGCTGGTCCGAGTCGGTCATGGCGGGCTCCTTGCGGTCGGAGAGCTCCGTGGCCGCCGGTTTCTTCAGCGCATCGAGCCTCTCACCGAGCCGCGCGACCCACCAGCCGGGCCCTCAGCGTCGCTGGGCGTCGCGCAGGATGTCCCGCGCCGTCTGCGTCAGGTGCGCGCCGTTCTCCGCCGAGCGCTTCAGCAGCTCGTCGTACGCCGCGGCCATGTCGAGGGCCAGCTGGTACGCCAGGACCCCCTTGGCCTGCTCGACGACGACGCGCCCCTCGAGCGCGTCGGTGACGCGCTGGGCGAGATCGTCGTCGCCGAGCTGCAGCGGCTGGACGATCGCGAGCGTCGCGAAGTCGGCGAAGCTCTGGGCCAGCTGCATCGCGGCGGCGCTGAGATCCTGCTCCGCGGACGTGAAGAGGTTCAGCGCGCCGATGACGTGCTCGCGCCAGTGCATCGGGAAGGCGTGCACCGAGAGGAATCCCTCGTCGACGATCTTGCGCCCGACCTGCTCCCAGCGGGCCTCGATCTGCGCGGCGCCGACCGCGTGCACCGGCCGGCCCGTCCGTGCTGAGTCGACGCACGGTCCGGCCGCCTGCTGGGCCTGGTAGAGCTCCAGCTCGACGGCGCGGTGGGAGGTGGCGCTGAGCAGCTCGAAGTCACCGGTCCGCGTCCGGACGAGCAGGGCGGCCGCGTCCGCGGGAAGCAGCTCGGCGCAGTCCTGGACCAGCCGGGCGAGGAGCCCCGTGGTCTCGTGCTCCCCCACCAGCGCGCTCGCCACGTCCGCGAGGGCCTGGGCCGATGTGCGAGCGGTCATTGGTCACCGTTCCCCGAGCTGTCGTCCAACGCCTGGGTGCGAGAGTCACCGCGGGCCGTGTGTGTGAAGGTGAGCCGGAGGTCGACGACCTCCCTGGCGATCGCGTCCAACGTCGTCGACTCGGCGAACGCGTGGGCGCGCAGGAGGGCGAGCGCGTCATCGGGGCTGATCGCGAGCTGCGCCACGATCATCCCGGTCGCCTGGTGCACGCGCGCCCGGTCCGACCACGCCGCGAAGGGGGCGTCGCCGTTGGTCGAGTGCTCGTCCAGCAGGGCGGCGCCCACCGCGTCGGCAAGGAACTGCGCGTCGTCGAGGCTCTGCTCGAGGTCCCCGCTCGCCCGGTAGAGGGTCACCACGCCGATGGTCGGGCCGCCCGGGTGCATCGGGATCGCCCAGACGGTGAGCGGGCCCGCGATGTCGCCGGCGAGTTCGGTGAACATGGGGAACGGACCGCCGCTGTCTCCGTCGACTCGGGTCACCACGGGCCGGCCCTCCCGGAAGGCGTCCTGGCCCGGCCCCTCGCCGAGGACGTCCTGCAGGTCCTCGATGCGCGCCGACGTGCCGTTGGAGGTGCTCACCGTGAGTCGCTCGGGCCTCGTGGAGGCCAGCGTGATGGCACCGCCGTCGGCACCCAGGATGTCCACGCACGCGCGGCAGAGCCGCACCGGGAAGGGTTGCTCGGGTGGACTGCCCGCGAGGGAGCTGGCGAGGCGCGCGAGCATGGTGCTCCTGCTGCTCACGGGCTCTCAGCTCCCTCGGTCGGCCGCTCCGGTACTCCCGCCATCCTCCTCCTTCCCGACGACGAGCAGGGTCAGGCCCGCCAGCTGGTCGCGGCCGAGCACCGCCGCCCGCCCCGTTCGGATCTACGCTGTCAACGACAGAAGGTCGGCGGCCGGGCGGGACCGCTCTGAGCTCAGCAGGAGCCTCGGCGATCCCCCGGGCATCGACCGTGAGGGGTGACGATGAGCGCATCGACGACCCGCGCTGGTCGATTCCGCTTCACGCCGACCGTCCCGCGGTGGTGGTGGTCGGACGAGCTGTTCCGCATCCACGGCATGGAGCCCGGCGACGTCGTGCCCACGCGGGAGCTCTTCCTGGCCCACGTGCACTGCGACGACCGGCCCTCGGTCGCCGACACGCTCGAGCCGCACGGCGACGTCGAGGCGCGCAGCTGCGAGTACCGGCTCATCGATCTGTCCGGCGCCGAGCGCCTCGTCACGCTCGCCGTCGGCAACGAGGGTCCCGGGGGGGCGGTCGGGACCGCCGGGTTCGTGGTCGACGACACGTGCGCGCGAGACGTCGCCGTTGCGGCCCGCGTGAACGAGCAGCTCGCGGTCGCGCTCGACTCGCACGCCGCGATCGACCAGGCCAAGGGCGTCCTCATGCTCACCTACGGCATCGACGACGCCGCCGCCTTCTCGGTGCTCCGGTCGAGCTCCCAACGGCTGAACGTGCGCCTGCGCACGCTGGCATCCCGGGTGATGACGGCGGTCGAGGGCGGCCTGGACGACGCCGCGAGGCAACGGATCGACGCGGTGCTCTGCGCGCCCTCCGCACCCTCGGCCGAGCAGACGGCGCCGGTGGCCGTTGGCTCGGTGGCACTGCGCACGGAGACCGACGGAGGGGTGCCGACACTGCGGGTCGTGGGGTGCGTCGACCTCTCGACCAGGGACGACCTGGCAGCCGCCGTGGCGCTGCTCCTGCTGCGCGGTCGCTCGACCGGCGAGGTGCTCGTGGACCTCCGCGGCGTGCGCCGCGTCGGGTCCGTGCTCGGGGAGGTGGTGACCACCGCGTTGCGGCGCGGTGCGGACCAGGGAGTCGCGATGACGATCGTCGGCGGACCGCCCGAGCCCGGCGCGCAGGACGGCAGATCGGCAAGGCGGACCCTGGCCGCCGGCGCGTCGTCCTGACGACGACCGCGCCGCCGTGCGGGGCCCGTCGGCCACCCCTACGCTCGAAACGGTCCAGCAGCGGGCGCGTCCGGAGGACGTGGGCGTGCGCGGTCCGACCGTGCGAGGCCCGAGAGTGGGTGAGCACCATGCCGCAGCGTGACCCTGGCCCGAGCGTGAAGGACAAGCACCTCTACGAGGAGCTCCGCGACGAGGGCAACAGCAAGGAGAAGTCCGCGCGCATCGCCAACGCCGCCGCCGGTTCGAGCCGCAAGAAGGTCGCGTCGAAGGGCGGCCGCTCTGGCGCGTACGACGACTGGACGGTCGAGGACCTGCGGAAGCGGGCAGGACAGATCGGCATCGAGGGCAGGTCCTCGATGAACAAGGCGGCGCTCGTGCACGCGCTGCGGACCCACTGAGGGGTCCGCAGACCCACCGCGCCGGCTCTACTCGGGCTTGTACTTGAACGACAGCTGGATCCGCGTGCGGTAGAGCAGCTCTCCCGCCTCTCCGACGACGACGTCCTGCTTCGTCACCTCGGCCACCCGGAGGTCGTGCAACGAGCCGCCGGCCGTGGTGATCGCCTCGGCGGCTGCCGCCTCCCACGACGAGGTGCTCGTCCCGATGACGTCGATCACTCGGTACACGCTCATGGTGATGGCCTCTCCTGACTCGGTACGGACCACCCCATAGTGGACGCCCTCGCGCCCGGCCACCACCGCGGTCGCCGCTACGACCCGTCGTCACCAGGAGCCAGGAGCGCGCGGATCAGCGCGTGCACCGGTCCGGCCAGCTCCGCGGCATCGATCGACGCGAGGGGCTCGAGCGGCGTCCACGACCGCAGCACGGCGATGCCCAGGGCCGCCGAGAGCGCGAGCTGCGCGCGGACCAGGAGCTGCGCTCCCCCGGGCCCGTCGAGCCGGCCGCCGACGGCCTCCGCGAGGCCCCGGGCGTACGACTGGAGCGTGTCCAGCCGGATCTTCTCGGCGCGCTCGTCGCCGGACGTCCGCAGCAGCAGCACGAGCTGGTTGGGGTGCTCGGCGGTGTGGGGGGCCGCCAGCTGCTCGGCCATGGCGCCGGCCACCTCGTCGAGGGAACGCCGGCCGACCGCGCGGCCGAGCTCGGCCGAGACGCGCACCAGGCAGGCCTCGAACAGGCCCTCCTTGGAGTCGAAGTAGCGGTGGATCAGGGCGACGTTGACCCCGGCGTCGTCGGCGATCTCCCGCACGGTCGTCGCCGCGTACCCGTGCGCGGCGAAGCGACGACGGGCCGCGGTGAGCAGCAGCTGCCGCGTCGTCGCGGCGTCGCGGCGCCGTGCGGTGGGCGCTCCGACCGCGGGCACGACCGCGCCGGGAGCTGCTGGCTGCGTGGTGCCGGCGTCCATGGTGTCCTCTCGGTCGACGCCAGCGTAGCGCCGCGCGAGATCACGTAAACGCTTGTTGACTTCAGTTGTGCGAGGCACGCATAATCGCCGTAAACACTTGTGTACAACAACCACCCGAGGACTCCGTGTCGCACACCACCGCACCGACCGCCACCGCCGGCTCCGCCCCGGGCGCGCTCGACGCCCCCCGCCCGACCAGCCGGTTCCTGGTGCTCTACCTGTCCCTGGGCGGCCTCGCGTTCGCCGTCCTGCAGTCCCTCGTGGCCCCTGCCCTGCCGGTCCTCGCGGTCGACCTCGGCGTCTCGACCGCCGACGCGAGCTGGATCCTCACGGCCTACCTGCTGGCCGCGTCCGTGCTCACGCCGATCCTCGGCCGGCTGGGCGACATGGTCGGCAAGCGTCGGGTCCTCATCGGCGTGCTGAGCGCCCTCGCGGTGGGCACCCTGCTCGCGGCCCTGGCTCCGAACCTCGGCGTGCTCATCGTCGCCCGCATCCTGCAGGGCTCCGCCGGCGCGATCCTCCCCCTGTCGATCGGCATGGTGCGGGACGAGCTGCCGCGCGAGAAGGTCAGCGTCACCGTCGGCCTGCTGTCGGCGATCTTCGGTGTCGGCGCGGGGGTCGGGATCGTCGCCGCCGGCCCGATCGTCGACCACCTGTCGTGGCACTGGCTGTTCTGGCTGCCCCTGGTCCTCGTCGTCATCGCGCTGATCGGTGCGATCTTCGGGATGAAGGAGTCGCCGGTCCGGACCCCCGGCAAGCTCGACACGACCGGCGCCGGAATCCTCACCGTGGGCCTGGTGTCGCTGCTGCTCGCCATCAGCAAGGGTCAGGCGTGGGGCTGGTTCGAGACGAGGACCGTGGCGCTCTTCGTGCTCGGGCTGGTCGCGCTGGTCGCCTTCGTGCTGGTCGAGCTGCGGGTGCGCGAGCCCTTGATCGACATGCGGCTCATGGCCAACCGCGGCGTGTGGGCCACCGACCTCGTCGCGCTGACCCTCGGCTTCGCCATGTTCGGCACGTTCCTCCTGGTCCCCACCCTGCTCGAGCTGCCGGCCGCGACCGGTGTCGGGTTCGGCAAGTCCGTCTCCGAGGCCGGGCTCTTCATGCTCCCCACGGTGCTGATGATGGTCGTGTTCGGTCCGATCGCCGGCCTGCTGGACCGCCGGTTCGGGCCCAAGGTGCCCATGTTCGCCGGCACGTTCCTCGTCGTGTGCGCGTTCGCCCTGCCCGGCCTCATGCACGACCACCTCTGGCAGGTGCTCGCCTCGGGGCTGCTGACGGGCGCGGGCATCGGCCTGGCGTTCGCGGCGATGTCGAACGCGATCATCGAGAGCGTCCCGGCCGCGCAGACCGGCGAGGCGAGCAGCGTCAACGTGATCTCCCGGACGATCGGCAGCAGCATCGGCACCGCGGTGGTCGCCGCCGTCATCACGTCCCAGAGCACTCCGGAGGGCATGCCGACCGACGACGCGTTCACCTCCGGCTTCCTGGTGTGCGCGGCCGTCGCCGTCCTCGCCGTGCTCGCCTCGGTCGCGCTGCCCTCGGCTCGCCACCGCCGCGAGGCCGCGCTCGCGGCGGGCATCGACGACCTCCCGCCCGAGCCGGCTGAGCTCCACGTCCCGCACCCGCACCTGCCGGGCCACCACGGGAGCGACCGCACGCAGGCCTGACCCCGACCGCGGCCCGCCCGACCGGAGACCTCCGGTCAGGCGGGTCGCCGGTTGCGGCGGAAGTCGTCGGCGATCTGCTGCGCCTGCGCGCTGATGAGTCCGATGTAGTCGGCCCGCAGCAGCGTCACGCGGTCCTCGGGCGCACCGTCGGAGACAGCCCGCTCCCACAGACGTCGCGCAGCGGCGATGTCCGCGTCGGTCACCTCGACTCGCAGTCCCATGGATCGAGCGTCTCCCGGGATCCGCGACCTGGCCATCCGAGCGGCGCAGGATCACCCAGCGGTTCCCCCGTACGAGGGACGGCACCGCGCCGGTCATTCGTCGCGCAGGTTCTCCTTGCCCCAGAGCGCCGCGCTGGTGCGGTCCGCCACGCCGAGCGGGCGGAACACGTGCCCGACGTGCACCTTCACGGTGCGCTCGCCGATCCCGAGGGCGCGGCCGATCTGCTTGTTCGCCATGCCCTTGCCGAGGAGACGAAGCACCTGCAGCTCACGCGCGCTCAGCCGGTCGGCCGGGGACACGTCGGGCGTCGGCAGCAGCGCCCGGGCGACTGGCCGCTGCGGCGGTGAGCACGAGCACGCGCTTGAGAGAACTCCGGTCGACACGGCCTGCTGGGTTCCTCTCTCCCGTGCCCGAGGTACGCCTACCATCGGACGTTGGTACTAGTACCCCTCGCCCGGCGCGTCGAGGGGCGAGAGACTCGGGGCGTGCCCGAGCGCGACGACGAGCCGCTCGCCGAGTACCGCGCCAAGCGGGACCCGGCGCGCACGCCCGAGCCCGTCCCCGCCGCGGGCCAGGGCTCGGCTCCGGGAGACGGCCGGACCTTCGTCATCCAGGAGCACCACGCGCGCGCCCTGCACTGGGACTTCCGCCTGGAGCGCGACGGCGTCCTGGTGTCGTGGGCCGTGCCCAAGGGGCTGCCGCAGGACCAGAAGACCAACCACCTGGCCGTGCACACCGAGGACCACCCGCTGGAGTACGCGACGTTCGAGGGCCGGATCGGCGACGGCGAGTACGGCGGCGGTCAGGTCACGGTGTGGGACCACGGCACGTACGACCTGGTGAAGTGGTCGGAGCGCGAGGTGCAGGTGGTGCTGCACGGCGAGCGCGTGCAGGGGAAGTACGTCCTGTTCGCCACCCGCCCCAAGGGCCGGCCGGCCGACGCCCCCGACGACGGGAAGAGCTGGATGGTGCACCGGATGGATCCGCCCACGCAGCCCGACTGGGAGTCGCTGCCCGACCTCGTGCCGCCGATGCTCGCCGTCCCCGGAGAGCTTCCGGAGGACGACGACGGGTGGGCCTACGAGATGAAGTGGGACGGGGTCCGCGCCGTCGCCTACGTCGACGGCGGCCGGGTGCGCCTGATGTCCCGCAACGACCTCGACATCACGCGGTCGTACCCCGAGATCGCCGGCATGGGCGAACAGCTCGGGTCGACCCCCGTGGTGCTGGACGGCGAGCTCGTGGCCTTCGACGCCGGCGGCGCTCCCGACTTCGGCCGGCTGCAGCAGCGCATGCACGTCGCGGACCCGGCCGCCGCCCGGCGCCTGGCCCGGACCGTCCCCGTGGTGTACCTGGTGTTCGACGTGCTCCACCTCGACGGTCGGTCGACGCTCGCGCTGCCGTACGACGAGCGCCGCCGCCTGCTCGAGGGCCTCGCCGTGTCCGGGCCGTCCTGGCAGACTCCCCCGTCGTTCGACGGTCCCGGCGCGGACGTCCTGGCGGCGAGTCGCGAGAACCGCCTCGAGGGCGTCCTGGTCAAGCGGCGCTCGGCCCCCTACCGCCCCGGCCGCCGCTCCCCGGACTGGCGCAAGGTCAAGCACGTGCGGATGCAGGAGGTCGTCGTCGCGGGGTGGAGGCCGGGCAAGGGCAACCGCGCCGACACCATCGGGGCGCTCGTGCTGGGTGTGAACGACGGCGGCGTGCTGCGCCCCGCGGGCGGCGTCGGGACGGGCTTCACGCGTCGGATGCTCGACGACCTGCTCACGCGGCTGCGCGCGATCGAGAGCTCGACGTCCCCCTTCGAGGAGCGCCTGCCGGCGGCCGAGACGCGTGACGTCCACTGGGTGCGGCCCGAGCTCGTCGGCGAGGTGGCCTTCACCGAGTGGACGGGCGACGGGCGGCTGCGGCACCCGGCCTGGCGCGGCCTGCGACCGGACAAGGACCCCAGCGACGTGGTGCGCGAGGACTGAACGGGCGCGCCGGGGCGTCGGGGCGTCGGGCTAGAAGCGGTACGTCGTCTGGCCGTGGCCGTCGCCGAACGCCATGACCTTCGCAGGCGCCACCCGGTACACCCACGCGCCGCCGGACCCGCCGCCCGACTCGCTCACCTCGACGAACTCGTCGCCGCGGACCTCGAACCGCCAGTCGTCCCCGTACTTGGCCGACCAAGCAGCGGCCAGCTCCTGCAGGTCGTCGGCCGCCGTGACGCGCACCGCGGTGCCCTCGAGCACCAGGTCCTTCCCGCTGTCCCAGCCGTGCGCCCCGGTGCTGCCCGTCGTGACGGCGACGCGCGGGTTGCCGTCGAGGTTGCGCTGCTTCTGCTCCTCCGGACCGGTGCAGAACGCGAACGTGCCGTGGTGCCACACGCCCACGAGGGGAACCGCGTGCGGGCGCCCGTCCACCCGGACGGTGACGATCCAGTAGAGCTGCGCGTCGGCGAGGAGCTGCTCGATCTGCTCCCACGGCGGCGCGGTCGCGGTCGGGTCGCCGTAGCGGGGGTCGATGACGCCGGTGATCACGACGCTCCGCCCACGGTGAAGGCCGGTCGGGGGCTGGTGTCGACCGTCAGGCGGAAGATGTCCGGCCGGTTGTAGTGCCCGACCGGGTCGAAGAGTCGCCGGGCCGCTCGAACGCTCGCCAGGTCGATGTCCGCCGTGATGATCGCCTCCTCGTTGCGCACGGGCCCGGCCAGCAGCTCGCCGTTCGGCCCCACGATCACGCTGTTGCCGGGCTCGACCCAGCCGCCGTCGCCGTCCTTGACGGTCCAGACCTGGTCGCGGTGGGGGAAGTCGGCCGGGATCTGGTCGATGTGCAAGCAGGGGTTCGCCCCGACGACGTAGCAACGGCCCTCGCGCGCGATGTGCCGCAGGGTCGCCACCCAGCCGTCCCCGGTCGCCAGCGTGGGGGCCGTCCAGATGTCGATCCCCTGCGCGTACAGGTAGAACCGCGCGAGCGGCATGTAGTTCTCCCAGCACGTCAACCCGCCGAGCCGGCCGTACGGGGTGTCGACCACGGGCAAGGTGGACCCGTCGCCCATGCCCCAGACGGTGCGCTCCGAGCCGGTCGGCATGAGCTTGCGGTGCGTGGCCAGCAGGGTCCCGTCGGGGCCGAGGTACAGCGTGGTGTTGTAGATGGTCGCGCCGTGCTGCTCGCGCTCCTCGACGTTGACGACGACGTACGCCTCCGCGGCCGCGGCGGCCGCGCCGAGCGCCTCGGTCACCGGACCGGGGACGACCACGGCCTGGTCCACCAGCAGGGCGAACCAGTCCTCGTCGCCGTCCCAGATGGGCCGCGAGTCCATCCAGAGGGGCGTGCCCGGGATGAAGACCTCGGGAAACACCATCACGCGGGCTCCCTCGGCGGCGGCCTGCTGGATGAGGAGCACCGCCTTCGCGAGGCAGGCCTCCTGGTCCATCAGCACGTGGGCGGCCTGGATGGCGGCGACGCGGGTCAGAGCCATCCTCCACGCTAGCGCTCGCGTCGGCGTCGACGACAGGGCGCGCACGCCGCCGTCGCCGTGCCTACGCTCGAACGCATGGCCGAGTACACCGTCAACGCGCAAGCGGTGGCCCACGTCCGCTCGCTGATCGACGCCCGCCAGTACGTCCTGGACAGCGACTGGGGCGAGGCGCAGCCCGACGCCGACGCGCAGAACGCGTACCTCGAGAAGCACTCCTGGGCCGACTACGCCGCCTGGCACCTCGGGCTCACCAGCGGCGCCACGGACGAGACCAAGGCCCGGTACGCGTTCGTCGCCGGCGACTTCCGCCGCGTGCACCGGACGGCCCTGATCGCGTGCGTGTACCGGGCGTCCGAGTGGCGGCACAAGGACGTCGAGCTCGCCGCGCACGACCTCCTGCAGCACCTGGACGAGGTCAGCGGCTGACCTTCTGCGCTCGCGGGTGACGCCGGCCTCGCCGCGAACACGGTGCACCTCGCCCGCTGCTGGCGCGCGAGGAGTGCCCCGCGAGCTGACGAGATGCGTCGGGCGCCACCCGGACGCACGATGGAGCACGTTGCGGTGGAGGAGCTGCCGTCCCCACGCGCCGATCGTTCGGCGCGTCGACGCAGGAGGCGCTCCCGATGCGCGCAGTTGTCTACCACGGCCCCCATGACGTGTCCGTGACGGAGGTGCCGGACGCGACGATCGAGGAACCGACCGACGTGCTCGTCCGCATCACCACGACGAACATCTGCGGGTCGGACCTGCACATGTACGAGGGCCGGACCTCCGTCGAGGAGGGCACGGTCTTCGGCCACGAGAACATGGGCATCGTCGAGGAGGTCGGCGCCGCGGTGACGCGGATCAAGGTCGGCGACCGCGTGAGCGTGCCGTTCAACATCGCCTGCGGCACCTGCCGGAACTGCGTGTCCGGCTGGACGTCGTTCTGCCTGCGGACCAACCCGACCGAGGGTGTCGACGGCGCCGCCTACGGGTACGCGAACATGGGCCCCTACCGCGGCGGCCAGGCCGAGGCGCTCCGGGTGCCGTTCGGTGACGTGAACCTGCTGACGCTGCCCGAGGGCACCGACCACGAGAACGACTTCACCATGCTCAGCGACATCTTCCCCACCGGCTGGCACGGGACCGTGCTGGCGGGCCTGCAGCCCGGCGACGACGTCGCGGTGTTCGGGGCGGGCCCGGTCGGGCTCATGGCCGCGCACAGCGCGCTGCTGCGGGGGGCGGCGCGGGTGTTCGTCGTCGACAAGGAGCATGACCGCCTCGCGCTCGCGGACAAGATCGGCGCGATCCCCGTGGACTTCTCCGCGGGCGACCCGGTCGAGCAGATCCTCGACGCGACGCAGGGCCGCGGCACCGACTGCGGGGTCGAGGCCGTCGGGTACCAGGCGCACGACCCGTCCGGCGAGGAGCACCCGGAGCTCGTCCTCGACAACCTCGTGCGGGTGGTGCGCTCGACGGGCGGCATCGGCGTGGTCGGGGTCTACGTGCCCGAGGACCCGGGCGCCGCGACCGACCAGGCGAAGGAGGGCCGGATCCCGTTCGAGTACGGCGCGTTCTTCAGCAGGGGTCAGCACATGGGCACCGGGCAGGCTCCCGTGATGCGCTACAACCGCCGGCTGCGCGACCTCATCGTCGCCGGTCGCGCGCGGCCGTCGTTCCTCGTGTCGCACGAGCTCGGCCTCGAGGACGCCCCCGACGCCTACGCCCACTTCGACGCCCGCGACGACGGCTGGACCAAGGTGCTCCTGCGCCCCGGCCACTGAGAAGAGGAGAGCCCACGATGACGATCCCCACCGGCGACACCCCGCCGCTCCCGGAGTCCTCCGACCCGCGCCCCGGCAACGAACCCGACCCGGGCGACGGCCAGGACGTCCCGGCCGAGAAGATCTACCCCGACGACCCGACGGGAGCCACGCCCGAACCGTGACGCCCTGCCGTCGGTGGGACGATGTGGCTTCCCACCGACGGCAGGAGCGAGCACGGACATGCCCACGACGACCACCGCGTTCACCGTCCGGACCGACGACCCGCAGGCAGCCGACGTGCTCGAGCTGCTCGGCGAGCACCTGGCGGACATGTTCGCGACGTCGCCCGCCGAGTCGGTGCACGCGCTCGACCCGACGGCCCTCGCGGCGCCCGGGATCACCTTCTGGACGGCCCGCGACGCCGCCGGCGCGCTGCTCGGCTGCGCAGCCCTCAAGCAGCTCGCCGGCACGGACGGCGAGCTCAAGTCGATGCGGACGACGACCGCGGCGCGCGGTCGCGGCGTGGGCAGTGCGGTGCTCGCGCACGTGCTCGGCGTCGCGACGGAGCGCGGCCTCCGGACGGTCCACCTCGAGACCGGGACCCAGGACTACTTCTCCGCGGCCCGACGCCTGTACGAGCGCGCGGGGTTCGTCGAGTGCCCGCCGTTCGCGGACTACGTGCTCGACCCGCACAGCGTCTTCTACCGGCTGGACCTGCCGGCGTCGAGGGCCTGAGCCGTCAGGCGGTGCGCAGCACGAGGAGGAACTGACCGCCTCCGGGCTCGACGTCGGCGGCCACGCGCAGGTCGGGCGCGAACCGCGAGAGCCGGTCGACAAGCCACGCCGCGGCCTCGTCCCCGTCCGCGCGGGTCGGGCAGCGCGCGACCACCTCACGCCCGTTCTTGCGCGTCAGCCGCTCGACGGTCGCCACGATGGGCGCGGGGTCCACGACGAACAGGGCCGGTGACCAGGCCACGACCGGCTTCACCGCTCCCTTGCGGGTGTTGCAGGCACGGTGCGCGAGGCGCTCGGAGCCCGGCGCCGGCTTCTTGCCCTTCGGCGCCGCACCGGCGTCGATGCTCGGACCGCGGTCGGCGTTGACGGACGCGTCGGGGTCGACGGGCTCGTCGCACAACCAGCATCGCCAGCCGTCGCGGGTGCCGACCTCGTCCAGGGTGCTCATGCCCGGAGGCTACGTCAGCCGGAGGCAGTTCCCAGCTTCTCGTCGAAGAAGTCCAGCACGCGGGTCACCGCGCGCTCGTCGCGGTGCTCCGTCAGCGTGGCGTGCCGGGACCCGGGCAGGTCGACGGCCAGGAAGTTCGGCCCCAGCGCCCGGCTGAGCGTCTCGAACCGCGTCCCGACGGCCCGGTCGTCGACGTACCGGACGCCGAGGACCTGGCACCCGGCCTCGACCTTGTCCCGGACCGCCGCCACGTCGACGGGGCTGAGACCGAGGTCGGCCGACCGGCGGCGGCCGACCGGGAACGGGGACGCGGGCTGGGCGAGCACCGGGGCCGCGATCGGTGCGTCGGCGAGCATCGCGAGCGCGAAGCCGCCCGTGAAGCACATGCCGACGGCTCCGACTCCCGGCCCCCCGAGCTCGTCGTGCAGGTCGCGGGCCAGCGAGCGGAGCCACCCCGCGACCGGGCTCGTCCGGCCGAGCGCGAACGCGTGGAACTCGCGGCTCACGCAGACCCTCGTGAGCGAGCTCAGCACCGCGCGCGCGGACATGGGCTCTCCCGGCGTGCCGAACAGCACCGGCATCACGACCGTGTGGCCGCGCGCCACGATCTCCTCGCCGAATCGGATGCACTCCGGCGTCAGGCCGGGCAGCTCGTGGATCATGACGACCCCCGGCCCGCTGCCCTTCCGGTAGATGGGGTGGGTGACGCCGTCGGCGGTGTGCGCACCCGACGACCCACGTGGAGAGCGTGCTCATGCCGGAGCGCCTTCCCCGGGTGCGCCGGCGCTGCCGACGTAGACCGTGTTCGTCGCCGGCCGGCCCTGAAGCGGGTTGTCGAAGCTCACCACGCGCGCGGCCGGGTCCGTGAAGACCTGCGCCAGCGTGGCCATGAACTCCTCGTCGGGCGGGTCGTTGGACCAGAGCGCGAAGACGCCGCCCGGCCGCAGCCTGCCGCGGACCCGCCGCAGCCCGTCGACCGTGTAGAACGCCGCGTTCTGCGGTGCGAGCACGTGGCGCGGCGAGTGGTCGATGTCCACGAGCACGGCGTCGCAGCGACGGTCCGGACGCTCGGGGTCGAACCCCGCCGCTGCGGCCGCGAGGGCGAAGAAGTCGCCGTGCACGAGGCGGCAGCGCGAGTCCGAGACGATGCCGTGCCCGAGCGGGACGAGGCCCCGGCGGTGCCAGTCGATCACCGGCTGGAGGGCGTCCACCACGACGAGCCCGACCACACCGGGACGGTCGAGGACGGCTCTCGCGGTGTAGCCGAGACCGAGGCCGCCGACGACCACCTCGACGTCCTCGCGACCGGCGAGCCGGTCGAGCCCGAGGTCGGCCAGCGCCACCTCGGCCTCGACGAACATGCTCGACATCAGGAAGTCGTCGTCGATCTTGACCTCGTGCACGTCGCGCCCGGTGGCCGGGTCGGTCCGACGGCGCAGGCTGATCGCGCCGAGCGGCGTCTGCTGCCAGTCGAGCTCCTCGAACCGGCGGCGCGCGCCCGGAGCGGGCACCGCCTCGGGGACGTCGGCCACGCGCACGCTCCGTCGATCGTCGCCGTCGCTGCACGGCTGGACCCCGGCCGGGCGACCGGGGTCCCGCCACTGTAGGCCGCTCGCGTGGGCGCAGGTCAGGACGTCGTCGTGAGCGTCTGCAGCGGTCCGTAGGTGGTGCCGAGCGCGTTGCGGGCGACCACCCGGTACGAGTAGGTCGTCCTCGCGGTCAGGCCGGTCAGCCGGACGGTCGAGCCGCGCTCGTAGGACGCCGCCGCCATCGGCACGTCGGCGCTGCGCCGGGCGAGGTCCGGTCCCCATTCGACCCACGACGTCGTCGCCAGCAGGTGCGGGTGGACGCGGAGCTTGACCGTGGCGGCCGTCCGCGTGAGGTCGATGGCGGGCGCGGCGCGGACGGTCGGCGGCCCGGGCGTGTCGAACGTCCGCGTGACGACGGTCGAGCCTGCGGCGCTCGTCGCCGTCACGCTCCACGTGTACCGGGTGCCCGGAGCGAGGCCGCTTACCGCCTGGGTGAGCTTCTGCGTCGAGGTCTGCGCGCCGACCGGGAGGTCGACCGAGCCGCTCGGGGCCGCCGCGCCCTCCGGCGTCCACGCGATGCGTGCCGTGGCCGACAGGCCCTGCGGACCGACCCAGGTCTGCAGCGTCGCCGAGGTGCTCGTGATGTCGCGCTCCCCCGCGGTGACCGACGGCTTGCCGGCAGCCCGGACCGGCCGGGAGTCCACGGCCGTGGCGCCGGAGGCGTCCGTGACGGTCAGCCGCGGCGTGAAGGTGCCGGCGGCGTAGGTGTGTGCGACCTTGCCGGGCTGCCCGGTCCCGGTCACCAGCGCGCTGCCGTCGCCCGGGTCCAGCTCCCAGCGCACGATCCCCGAGCGGTTCACCGACGACGCGCCAGTGCTGCGTGCCAGGTCGAACGTCACCGTCAGGGGTGCGCCGCCGAGCTTCGTCGACGGGATGAGCCACGCCGACGGACGGCCGTGCGCGGTCGGGTCGGCCGCCGACTTCGCGAAGGCCGTCGTCGCGGGCGCCGACGTGGTGACCGACCACGGGCACGTCCCGGTGCCCTGGTAGTACACGGCAGCCTCGAGCTCGGGCCACGAGCGGAACAGGGCGAACGCGTCGGTCAGCCAGGCGGCCTTGCGGCCGGGGTCGGCGGCGTCCTCGACCGTGCCGAACTCGGCGAGCAGCGGGGTCTTGCCTCGCGCCTGGGCCCAGGCCCGGAACGCCGACGTGATCGTCGCGAGCGAGCGCCAGTCCGTGATCTTGTTCACCGAGCAGGCGTTCCAGTTGTACGCGTTGAGGCCCACCCGGTCGACGACGTCGTCGCCGGGGTAGTACGCGTCGGCGCCGGGCGTGGAGATCAGGCCGTAGCTGCCCGTCGTCGTCACGAACGTCCACAGCGCGTTGGTGGCGCCGGCGGCCCGGGCGACCTCGACGTAGTGCCGCCACGCGGCCCGGAACTCGGTCGGCGTCCCCCAGGAGACCGAGGTGTCCATCTCCTGGTGGAACGCCACGTAGACCGGCACCCCGAGCGACGCGATCCCGGCGGCCTGCGCGCGGATCTGCGCGTCGGCGTCACCACGCGCGATCGCGGCCCAGGTGACGATCGTGTCGTCCTTCTTCTTGGGCCAGATCGACAGCAGCGGCGTCCGACCGCGAGCGACCGCCTGCGCCACGGGCGTGACCGGCTGGACGTCGTCCCAGCGCGAGTACCAGCGCTCGACGTCGAGCCGGCGGTCGAGCGTGCCCTCGAACGCGGTGATCGCCGACTCCGCGTCGGGCTGAGAGCCCGTCGTCACGTGCGCACCGAGCAGGACGCCCCGCGGGTCGGACCGCAGGGTCTGCGCCGGGTCGGGAGCGTCGGCCGATGCCGGCGCGGCCGCGAGCAGGGTCCCGACGAGCACCGCGGCGGCCGCCGCGACCGCGGCGACGGCCCGCCGGGGACGGTTTCGAGCATGGGCGAGCAGGCGTGACGGCATGGATGTGACCCCCTGATGGCCGAGCGCGACGCACCCGGGGCGGGCACGGGTGCGTCAGGGGCGCCGACGGTGGCGCCCGTCCTCACCTATCGGTCGATCGGGACGTCGACATGACATGTGCGGAGGATGTCCTCGAACCGTGCGAGTCGGGCAAGCGCTCCCGCGGCCGGCCGAAAGACAAAGGCTCCTCCCAGGCTGGGGGCCTACCGTGCACCTGACCAGCCGAGTCACCCGGAGGAACCATGGCAACCGAGCCGATCCCCAGCGCCGCCAACGAGCCGACGGCCGCGCCCTCCACCCCGGCGCCCGCGGTCCCAGCCGTCCCCGCCGGCCCGCCCGCACCGCCTCCCGCCACCACGACGTCCGCGCCGGTCGGATGGGTGATCGCCGCGATGCTCCTGTTCTGGCCGACGGGCATCCCGGCACTGCTGGCCTCCCACCGCGCCGCGCGGGCCTTCGGCGCCGCCGACACCGAGGTCGCCCTCCGCGAGACGGCCAACGCCCGCCGGTGGAGCATCATCAGCGTCATCGTCGGGGCGGTGCTGATCGTCCTGTCGGTGCTGGCGTCCATCGCGTGGGTGGTCATCGCCGCGTTCGCCCTGCACAGCGGCTTCGACGACGGCCCGTGGCAGGACGGCCCCGGGCGCTCGCACGAGCTTCCCTTCGACCGGCAGGACATGCCGGGTCTGCCCGACCGGCAGGGCTCGGGGCGCTAGGCCCCTCAGCCCTGCGACTGGCGGCGGACGATCTCGGTGATCCAGACCGGCGCGTACGGCGACGTGCAGCCGGGCGGCGTCGGGTAGTCCTTCAGCACCTCGAGGCGCTCGCCGATGCCGATCGCGCGGGCGCGGAGCTCGGGGTACCGGATGCCGATGGTGGCGAGGCACTCGTTCATGGCCCACTGCAGGCGGTCCGGCGCGTCCTTCATGCCCGCCTCGATGATGTCGAGGAGTCCCGGCAGGTCCAGGTCCTCGGGCGACTTCGCGATGCGGTCGCTGGTCAGCGCCCACCCCGCGCTCGCGACGACCGGGTCGGGGTCGGCGAACCACGCGACCCGCAGCTCCTCGACGTGCGGGTTCTTCTTCACGACGTAGCTGACGAGCCAGTCCTGCACCTTGGGGACGCGCGCGTCCCGCAGCATCGCGTCCAGCTCGGGCGCCGTGTACGCCTTGGGTCGGCAGACGAGGATCGCCACGAGGCGCGCCGCCGTGTCGCCGGTCTCCCAGAGCTGTCCGGCCAGCTCGTGCTGCGTCTTGAGCTCCTTGGCCACGGCGCGCAGCTGCGAGAGGTTGACCCCGTGGTCGTCCCCGTGCCGCTCGTTCACCGCCCGGATCCTCGGATCCTCGAGCTCCGCCAGCCGCGCCCGCACGTCGCCGACCGTGGCCCGGGGCACCGTCACCGTCGCCACATCGGTCTCCTCGCATGTCCGTCGGTCGTCGGTCCCAGCCTAAGGCGATCCCCCGACCACCAGGCGTCCACGATGCGAGAGGCCGACCGGTGGGTCTTGACTGCCATCCCCGTCGGTGCTGATGTGTGCGCTCACGAACGGGCTGCACGTCGCCTCTCCCGTTCGAGCACCTCTCGTGGACCAGGAAGGGAGCGCCCGATGACCACCGCCGTCGTGCGCCCGCGTTCCTGTCCGGCCTGCTGTCAGCAGCACTGACGCTCCCCACCCGGCCCGCGCCGGGACGCAGGCCCGTCCGACCGCGCCGCCTCGTGCCGTGCGCCGTCGGTCCGCAGACGCACCCGAGAGGCACCGCCATGACCGTCGACCTGTCCCACCGCCCGAGCCCCACCGCCCCGACGCCGCTCGGCGTCGACGAGCTGAGCGCGCTGACCCGCTCGATCGCCGCCCAGCCCGGGCTCTGGCGCCCGCTGGTCCGCTTCCAGCAGAGCGGCCGCTGGTGGACCCGCCTCGACGGCCCGCCCGGGGTCGACGTCTGGCTGCTGACCTGGCTGCAGTCGCAGGGCACCGAGCTGCACGACCACGGCCTCTCGTCGGCCGCGTTCACCATCGCCGCCGGGACGCTCACCGAGCTGCGGCCCGACGACCACGGGCGGCTGGTGCCCCGGCAGCTCCACGCCGGCCAGACCCAGACCGTCGAGCCCGGCGACCTGCACGATGTCGTCAACAGCTGGACCGTGCCGGCCGTGAGCATCCACGCCTACTCGGTCCCCCTGACGCGGATGACGTACTGGGCCAGGACCCCCGACGGCACGCTGGTGCCCAGCCGCACCGTCGAGACGGACGAGCCGGAGTCCGAGGCATGAGCGCCCTGCGCCGCCGCACCATCGACGACGTGCTGGCCGACGCGCGCGCCGGCCTGCAGCGGTTGTCGCCGCAGGAGGCCTGGGACGCGCTCGACCGGGGCGCACTGCTGGTCGACATCCGGCCCGCGGCCCAGCGGGCGGCCGAGGGTGAGGTGCCCCAGGCCGTCGTCATCGAGCGGAACGTCCTCGAGTGGCGGCTCGACCCCGCCAGCGACCACCGCATCCCGGCGGCGACCGGCCACGACGTGCAGGTCGTGGTGCTCTGCTCGGAGGGCTACACCTCGAGCCTCGCCGCAGCCGCACTGCAGGACCTCGGGCTGGATCGCGCGACCGACGTGGTGGGCGGGTACCACGCGTGGTCGGCGGCGGGGCTGCCCACGACCGCGCGCGACGGCGTCCTGGTCTAGAGACCGATCGTCGCCAGGACCGGCCGGTGGTCGGAGCCTGGCTTGCCGCGCCGCTGGTTCGGGTCGTCGGTGATCGACGGGACGGGTCCGGCGTCGTTGGTCGAGACCGCCCCGTCGGGCACCAGGCCGACCAGCGCGTGGCTGACCAGGATGTGGTCGATCAGCTCGCGCCTGCCGCGGTACTCGCGGCTGAAGCGCTGCGCCTCGGGGATGCGTGCGGCCAGGTTCCACAGCCGCTGGCGGTCGCCCTTGTCCGGGGCGTCGAACCCGCCGGTGCCGATCTCCGACCCCGTCGGCCCGAGCAGGATCTGGGTGGTCGCCGCCGTCGGCTCGTCGTTCAGGTCACCCAGCACGACGACCGCCGACCCCTCGTCGGCGAGCCGATGGGTCGCGGCGGCCCGCACGGTCACGGCCTCCGCCGCGCGCCGGCTGAGGGCGTAGGCGCCGAAGCGCGCACGCTCGCCCTCGTCGTTGGTCGAGAACCGCTGGCCGGGGAAGGTCAGCAGCTTCGACTTCAGGTGGCAGGTGATCACGTCCACGGCGTGCCCGCCGACATGGACACGCACCTGGAGAGCGGGCCGGCCCATGGCCGACAACGTCCCGCCGTGGTCGTCCACCTGGACCGGTCGCAGCGCCGTCGGGAAGTCGCTCCAGTGCTGGACGTGGGTCAGCGGCAGGCGCGACAGGAACCCCACGCGGATCCCCCGCCCGTCGGGTTCGGCGGACTCGAGGTGCCACGTGCCGCCCACCCGGTCGGCGAGGTCCTCCAACGCACTGACGTCGCCGACCTCCTGCACCCCCAGCACGTCGGGGGCCATCTGCTCGATCACCTGCGCCAGCGTGCTCAGCTTGGCCTGGTACTGGGCGTCGGTCGCGGGGCCCCCGTCCTCGCCCGGCAGGAACAGGTTCTCCAGGTTCCAGGTGCCGATCCGGACCATGGCCACCACACCCCCCACGAGTTCCCTCGTGTCTACTCCTCCGACGAAACCCCGGGCAAGGAAGGGCGTCAGTCCGCCGACAGGGCGGCGCAGCTGTCCGACTCGTCGAACGCCGTCCGGAGCGTGTCGCCCGCGTCGGCCGCGGACGTCTTCACGGTCGTGCCGAACTGCCGGGCGGCCGTCAGGGCGGACGACGTCGCCGTGAGGGCGGCGCCCGCCGAGCCGAGGAACTCCGCGACGGTCGTCGCGTCGGCCGCGCTGGATGCCGCGTCCCTCGCGTCCTGCGTCGCGGTCGTCACGTCGTCGGCACCGAGGCGCAGCGTGTCCCGGAGGTCCTGCGACTCCTCGGTCTCGGGCGCGTCACCGATCGCGGCCGTCAGCTCGTCGAGCGAGTCGCCGGCGGTCGCCACGTTGGCGCGCAGCTGCGTCGTCAGCTGGTCGAGCGCGTCGCCCGAGCCGAGCTCGACGCTCAGGCCCTCGGTGATCGCCGTGATGTCCGTCTCGAGGTCACCCAGCGACGAGCACACCGCGTCGGCCCACGCGGCCGCCGTGAGCCCGGTGGGCGTCGGCGTGGGCGTCGGCGTCGCCTCCGGTTCGGGCGACGAGCACGCGCCCAGCGCCAGGGCAGGCACGAGCAGCAGGGGGAGCACGGCACGACGGGTTCGACCGGTCACCCTCGCAGACTCACCCTCGGGACGGCCCACGTCAACAGGCGTCGGCGCGGTCCCCCCGCGGCCCCGACGGCCCGGCTAGGGTGGCGGCAGGTGAGCAGGGGTGGCGAGGGAGGACCGTGCCGCGGTTGACGAGTGCCGACGTGGCTCGGGAGAGCGGCGTCTCGCGGACGACCGTCAGCTACGTCCTGAACGGCAAGCCCGGTGTGGCGATCCCCGAGGCCACCCGCCAGCGCGTGCGGGACGCCGCGGCGCGGCTCGGCTACACCCCGTCCGCGGCGGCGCGGACCCTGCGTTCCGGCCGCAGCGACCTGGTGCTGTGCGTCCTGCCGAACTGGACCATCGGACCGGTCATCGACACCCTGCTCGACCACCTCACCGGCGAGCTGGCCGACCGCGGTCTCTCCGTCCTGGTCCACCACGACCGCGGCCCGAGGCCCCTCGCCGAGCTGTGGAGGGCCGTGACCCCGCGGGCCGTGCTCGGGCTCGCGCCGTTCGCCGAGGAGGACGAGCGCGCCATGCGCCAGGCCGGCATCAAGGTGGTCGGCAGCGCGCTCGACGAGGACGACCACCCGGGGACGTTCTCGGTCCCGCAGACCCGCATCGGGCAGCTGCAGGTGGAGCACCTGGCCGGGCGCGGCCACCACGTGCTGGGGTACGCCGCGCCGAGCGACGACCGCCTGGTCGCGTTCGCCGACCGCCGACTGGCCGGGGTCACCGCGGAGTGCGAGCGGCTCGGCCTGCCGGCGCCGGTGGTCCAGGCCGTCGACCTCGACGTGGCGTCCGCCGCCGGTGCCGTCCGGGCGTGGCGGGCGGGCGACGCGCCGGTGACCGCCGTGGCCGCATACAACGACGAGGTCGCGCTCGCGGTCCTGTCCGGCCTGCGGGCCGAGGGGCTGCGGGTGCCCGGTGACGTCGCGGTGATCGGCGTCGACGACATTCCGGCGGCGCGCCTCGCCGCCCCCGCGCTGACCACCGTCTGGCAGGCCATCGACGCGCAGGCGACCTACCTCGCGGCCGCCGTGCTCGCGGCGCTGGACGAGTCCATCGAGCCGCCCGCGCTGCCGAGCGACGTCCTGCACGTCGTCGCGCGCGAGTCCACCTGAGGCGCCGCGAGTCCACCGGAGGCGCCGCGGCCCGGTGACCACCGGACCGCGGCGCACCGGCTAGCTGAACGTGAACCAGTTGACGTTGACGAAGTCGGCCGGCTGCCCGGAGTCGAACGTCAGGTACACGGTGTGCGTGCCCGTCGTCGCCTGGATGTTCGCCGGGACCGTCCGCCAGGTCTGCCAGCCACCGGTGTTGCTGATGGCGAAGCTGCCGATGCTCGGACCCGTGAGACTGTCGAGCCGGACGTTGACGAGTCCGCTGACCCCGCCCGCGGCCCCCGAGGCGACCCGGGCGCTGAAGGTCGACCGCGGCGTGCTGCCGAAGCTCACGTTGTCGAAGCGGACGTGGTCGCCGTTCCCGATCCAGGCGATGTCCTGGCCGCCGTCGACGTCCTGCGTCGCCTCACCGACGACGCCGGCCATGCCGCTGTAGGCCTCGGCCTGGATCCGCGAGGTGGCGTCGATGCCGCCCGAGGTCCCCGAGGTGGTGACGGTCACCGCGTTGCTCGCGCCCGAGCGGTTCCCTGCCGCGTCGTACGCCCGCACGGTGAACGTGTAGGCGGTCGACGCCGCCAGGCCGGTCGCCGAGTACGTCCGGGCCGAGGTCGAACCCACGACCGCGCCGTTGCGGAGCACCTCGTAGCCCGTGACGCCCACGTTGTCCGTCGACGCGGCCCACGCGAGGGTGGTCGCCGACGACGTGGTGCCCGAGGCCGCGAGCCCGGTGGGAGCCGACGGCGCCGTCGTGTCGACGGCGCCGGACGACGTGGTGACGGACACCGCGCCGCTGCTCGCGGACCGGTTGCCGGCCGCGTCGAGGGCACGAACCGTGAACGAGTACGTCGTCGAGGCCGCCAGCCCGGAGGCCGCGTAGCTGGTGCCGGACGCGGTGCCGACGACCGTGCCGTTGCGGAGCACCTCGTAGCCGGTGACCCCGACGTTGTCCGTCGACGCCGACCAGGTCAGGGTCGTCGACGTCGAGGTGGTGCCCGACGCGGCGACGTTCGTCGGCACCGACGGCGCCGTGGTGTCCGACGGAGCCGTCGCGCTCGAGCTGGCCACGGACCGGGCCGGCACGGCCAGCGTGACGCCGTTGGAGAACGTGACGGTGATGGCCGACCCGGTCATGTTGGCCGCCTGGTAGGTCCGGACCCCGTTCTTGACGAAGACCGCGTGCAGCGGGGTGTTCGCCGTGACCGACCGGTCGACCGTGCCGAGGACGGAGAGGTTCTTGAGCCAGTAGAAGGTGTGCGCCCGCGACTCCCCTTCCTCCACGGCATACGAGGTCGCCTGGGAACGGAACTGCGCGAGCGCCGTCGGGGCGTCGGCCAGAGCCTGGAACTCCCAGATGATGTCCTTCCACACCGCCGCGGGGCCGCCGTTGTTGCGTTCGAGCTCGGCGATGTTGCGGGTGACGTACGCCGGGTCGTACCCGAGGTACAGGTGCCCCGCGGTGCTGGGCAGCAGGTTGATGCCCTGGATCATCTCCGGCTCCGCGCTGAACCAGGTCGAGTACGCCCCGCCGTCGCCCCACACCATGCCGACGGTGGAGTGCCCGAACGCCGCCGGGAACGCCTCGTCGTCGGTGTCGAACCAGTAGTTCGAGATGGCCGACGCCTGCGTGGTGTACAGGTAGATGCCCAGGTCACGGACGGTCGTGTTGCCGGTCGCCTGCCCCCACTGGATGAGCCCGCTGGCGAAGTTCATGCCCTCCGACGACGACTCCTGGTTGTTGCCGGCGCCGAACGCCCCGTGGCCCGCGGCCCAGTCGTGGCCGGCGTAGATGTCGAAGTCGCGCAGGAACGGGAACCGGGTGTCGGTGCGGTCCCAGTTCGCCGCATCCTTGATCACCGTGTTGACCATGCCGCCGTACGCCGTGGTCGCGGCCCAGGACGGGTCGAACTCCGCCACGGTGGCGGCCCCCACGACGTAGTAGCCGTAGTGGAAGTGGTGGTCGTTGAGGTCGGTGTCCGAGCCGTACGACGCGGGGTAGCCGATGAGCGTGCCCCACGACGGGTTGTACCAGAACGACCTCGTCGTCTCCCCCGGCGACGCCGTGAGCCAGTCCGTCAGTCGCGTCCGCATGGCGCCCACGAGGGAGTCGCGCGCGGTCGCGTTGCCCGTGAGGTTGGCCAGCTGCGCCACCTGCGAGATCCGACCGAACGCCTTGCCGGTCCAGTACGTGTCCTCGCCGAAGCCCGCGAAGGGGTCGCTGGCGGCCACCTGCTGGACGAGCCCGTCGAGCTGGGTCGCGTCGGCCGACCCCGCGGCGAACCCGGAGTTGGCCAGCTGCGGCAGCACGCCGTGGAACGGGGTCACCGTCTGGAACTGCGAGCTCCCGACGACGACGCGCATCGGTCCGCGCGGAGAGACGTACGAGTAGCCGCTGAGGGTGGCGCCGGACAGGTTGTCGCGCTGGTGCGGGTAGACCGCGAAGACCGTGCCGGTGCCCGCGCCCTGGCGGGCCGTCGTCGTGAACGCGTACGTCGCGGTCATGCGGGCCGTGGCTTCGTCGTACGCCCAGGAGACCTTGGTGCCGGTCACGTGGTTGTGGGCGTACGGCGCGTAGGCGTTCAGGGCCGCGACGCGATCGGCGGCGCTGCTGCTCGGCGCGGTGGGCAGCACGGCGACGGAGAAGTAGGTGCCGCCGTTGAGGCTCGAGCTGATCGTGGTGCCGGAGACCGACCAGGTGGACCCCGTCGGGGCGAACGCGGCGTAGTCGTGGCCGTTGATCGTGTACCCGATGGTTGCGCTGCCGTTGCTCCAGACGGTCGGCGCCGCGACGCCGGTGAGGGTGGCGTTGCCCCCGGTCTTCGTCACGTAGACGAAGGGCAGGCCGTGCCCGAACGTGGTGCGCAGGCTGCTGCTGCCGGTGGCCCAGAGCTCGCTGACGGTCCAGTCGGAGTAGCCGTCGACCTTGCCGTCGGCCGACAGGCCCGCGATCCCCAGGCGGAAGTCCTCGGCGTACGGGTAGTGGTACTCGCCGACGCCGGTCGCCGTGCCGGAGATCGTCGCGGTCGTCGGGTAGCTGACGCCGAGCCCGTCCGTGTAGGCGTGGAACGAGAGCGGGTGCGCCATGAGGTTCTCGGAGATCGACGCGCAGTCGAACTTCCGCCACAGCAGCGAGGTCCACCAGTCGTTGGTCGGGATCGCACCCGCCGGGAAGCTCGAGGTCACGTGCGCCCGGGGATTGGTCACCGGGGCGTTGTTGCACTCCGTGGGCACGGCCCCGCCCGTGGGCGTGCCCTCCGCATAGCTGCCGGCGCCGACCGTCACGGCCTGCGCCCGCGCGATCGGCAGCGCGACCACCTGGACGAGGTAGGCGAGCATCGCGCCGACGACGGCGAGCGCCACGATCCGACGGAGGTCCAGGGCGGGTCGTGAGGACCGCGGGCGTGCATGAGCAGACATCGTCGTCTCCGTCTCAGCCGGGGCAGGCGACGCCGGGGGGACGTCGACCTCTGCCGGGCCCGAGGGCACCGGGGCGGCGAGTGACCCTCTTCCTCGAGACATCGTTGACTCGTGTCACCTGTCGCCCGTCCAGGGTCGTAGGAGTCGGCGACAAAGTCAAGGGCAAGCAGTGACTCTCCTGAGACGTTGCGGGTTGACTCGTGTCACTGGTCGCAATAACGTGTGGCGCGCGGCAGCGCCCGATCACCGCGACCGCCTGCGAAGACAACGACGTCCCTGCACACACGCTCCCCGCGGAGCACTCGTGAGAGCGGCTCGAACCCGCCCACCACGCGCCTGCCCTCGACGCCCCGACCTCCCTCGTCGCGCCCGTCGACCGTCGGCGATCCGACGAATCTCAGCCACCCGAGAGGTGCACCGCCATGCCTGCTCGTCCCCCCTCCCCTGCCCGGCAGACTCCCGCCCGCCGCTGGTCGGTCCGCGTCGCGGTCGTCGCGGTCGGGCTCGCCGCCGTCACGCTCACCGGTGCCACCGGCGCCGACGCGGCCGTCCCACCCACGCCGTCCGGCTGGACCCAGCAGTTCGCCGACGACTTCACCGGCGCCGCGAACACCGGCCTCAACACGGGCTCCTGGCTCTACGACCTGGGTCACGGCTACCCCGGCGGCGCCGCGAACTGGGGCACCGGCGAGATCGAGTCGAACACCAGCAGCACCGCGAACGTCTACCAGGACGGCGCCGGTCACCTCGTGATCAAGCCGATCCGCGACGGTGCCGGCAGCTGGACCAGCGGGCGCGTCGAGACGCAGCGCACCGACTTCGCCGCACCCGCCGGCGGGAAGCTCCGGCTCGAGGCCTCGCTGCAGCAGCCCAACGTCAGCGGCGCCGCCGCGGCCGGCTACTGGCCCGCGTTCTGGGCGCTCGGCGCCGCTGCCCGCGGCACCGGGGCCGCCGGCTGGCCGGGCATCGGTGAGATCGACCTGATGGAGGACATCAACGGCCGCAGCTCCGAGTTCGCCACGCTGCACTGCGGTGTCTCCCCCGGCGGCCCGTGCAACGAGACGACCGGGCTCGGCAGCGGCGAGCGTGCGTGCCCGGGCTGCCAGACCGGGTTCCACACCTACGCCATGGAGCTCGACCGCAGCGTGTCGCCGGAGCAGATCCGCTGGTACCTCGACGGCAGCAACTTCTTCACGGTCAACGCCAACCAGGTCGACGCCACCACCTGGAACAGCGCCACGCACCACGGCTTCTTCATGATCCTCAACGTGGCGATCGGCGGCGGCTTCCCCGCGGCCTTCGGGGGCGGGCCGACCGGCGCGACCCAGTCGGGCGTCCCGATGGTCGTCGACTACGTGGCCGCCTATACGTCCGGCGGCGGCACGACGCCACCCCCGGCCGGCGGTGCCCTGACCAACGTGAACGGCCTGTGCCTCGACAACAACGCCCAGAGCACGGCCAACGGCAACAAGATCCAGATCTGGGGCTGCAACGGCACGGTCGCCCAGAAGTGGACCTTCGTGCAGGCCGGCACCACCTTGCACGTGCAGGGCAAGTGCCTCGACATCGCGTCCGGCGGCACGGCCAACGGCACCAAGGTCCAGCTCTGGGACTGCAACGGCACCGGCGCCCAGGTCTGGATCCCCCAGAACGGCGGCTACTACAACCCGGCGTCGAACCGGTGCCTCGACGACCCCGCGTCCTCGACGACCGCCGGCACCCAGGTCCAGATCTGGGACTGCAACGGCACCGGCGCGCAGAAGTGGACCCTGCACAGCTGACCCCGTCCACGGTGCCGGGGAGCTCCACCTCCCCGGCACCACCCCCGCCCCAGAGGAGCAGTCCATGAGGACCAGGTTGTCCGGAGCGCTCGCAGCGCTCGTGATCGGGGTGACGACGGCGATCGCCGTCGCACCCGCAGCGCAGGCGGTCGGCCCCGACCGCCTGCCCGTGACCCTCACCAACTCGAGCGGCCGCGGTGAGGCCGTCTACGTGTACGTGCTCGGCACCAACCTGAGCACGGGCCGACTCGGGTACGTGAACGCGGCCGGCACGTTCACGGCGTGGCCCGCGGGAGCGAACCCGCCGTCGCCCGCGCCCGACGTCTCGATCCCCGGTCCGGGCAACGGCGGCAGCACGACGATCCAGGTCCCCCGAGGCATCTCGGGCCGGATCTACTTCGCCCTCGGCGAGAAGCTCAAGTTCTTCCTCACGCCCGACGGGCTGGTGCAGCCGGCGCCGTGGGCGGTGGGCGACCCGAACCAGAACATCCTGTTCGACTGGAGCGAGTTCACGTACAACGACGCGGGCCTGTGGCTCAACAGCTCGCAGGTCGACATGTTCGCGGTCCCCCACACGGTCACCGTCACGGGCGCGTCGGGCACCAAGCGGTCCGGCGCGCTCGTCGCCGACGGGCGGAACGCCACGATCAACGGGATCGCCGCGCAGGCGGGCTGGGCGAACACCGTGGTGAGGCGGTCGGACGGGACGGTGCTGCGCGTGCTGGCCCCCGGCAAGGCGGCCGGCGCGGGGCTGATGAGCGCGACGTACCTGGATCCCTACATCGCCTCGGCCTGGGGCGCGTACGTGGGCAGGACGCTGACCGTCGTGCCCTTCGCGGACCAGCCGGGCACCAAGTACGTCGGCCGGACCTCGGGCACCGTGATGACCTTCACGAACGCGTCCGGGGCGCAGGTGGCGTCGTTCAACCGGCCCAGCAGCGCGGACGTGTGGGGCTGCGACGGCGCGCTGCACGCCCCGAACGACCTCGTCGTCGGCCCCATCGCCCGCACCCTGTGCGCCGCCCTCAACCGCGGCACGCTCGGCACCGTGGACACGCAGCCGAGCACCGACGCGTCGGCGTTCTACACGAGCAACCCGACCAACCAGTACGCGCGGATCATCCACGCCAACATGGCGGACGGGAAGGCCTACGCGTTCGCGTTCGACGACGTCGGCAACTTCGAGTCCCTGGTCAACGACGCGTCGCCGTCGGCGGCGGGCCTGATCATCCAGCCGTTCAGCGGGGGCGGCGGCACGACGCCACCCCCGGCCGGCGGTGCCCTGACCAACGCGAACGGCCTGTGCCTCGACAACAACGCCCAGAGCACGGCCAACGGCAACAAGATCCAGATCTGGGGCTGCAACGGCACGGTCGCCCAGAAGTGGACCTTCGTGCAGGCCGGCACCACCCTGCGCGTGCAGGGCAAGTGCCTCGACATCACGTCCGGCGGCACGGCCAACGGCACCAAGGTCCAGCTCTGGGACTGCAACGGCACCGGCGCCCAGGTCTGGATCCCCCAGAACGGCGGCTACTACAACCCGCAGGCCAACAAGTGCCTCGACGACCCCGCGTCCTCGACGACCGCCGGCACCCAGGTCCAGATCTGGGACTGCAACGGCACCGGCGCCCAGAAGTGGACGCTGCGCAGCTGACGTGAGGTCGCCCGGCACGGGTTCACCCCGTGCCGGGCGGGCCGGGAGGAGGACGATGGCCGGGATCCCTCCCCCCTCGGCACAGGAGACACCATGACCCGACAGAGCGTGCAGACCGACCACGCACCCGCCGCGCTCGGCCCGTACAGCCAGGCGATCGTCGCCGGCGGGTTCGTCTTCTGCTCCGGGACCGCGGGCATCGACCCGGTGACCGGGCAGATCCCCGAGGGCATCGAGGCGCAGACCGACCTGGCCCTGCGCAACCTCGCGGCGACGCTCGAGGCGGCGGGCTCGTCGATGGACGACCTGGTCAAGACCACGATCTTCTACGCCGACGTGGCGGACTTCGGCGCGCTCAACGGCGTCTACGCCCGGCACATGCCGGACCCGCCGCCGGCGCGCTCGGCGCCGGCCAACGTCGTCCTGCCGCGCGGTCTGCTGGTCTCGATCGAGGCCGTCGCGATCCTCTCCGCCTAGCCCGGCGGCAGGAGCTGCGCGAGCAGCTGCGGCACGTCGACCAGGGCGACCCGGATGGCCGCGTCGCTGCACCCGAACGGCAGGACGAGCGTGTCGCCGTGCAGCAGCGCCCCGCACGAGTAGACGACGTTCGGCACGTACCCGTCGCGCTCGTCGGCGGCCGGGGTCAGCAGCGGCGTGGCCAGGCTGCCGAGCACGCGACGGGGGTCGTCGAGGTCGAGGAGCATGGCGCCGATGCCGTACTGCCGCATGGGTCCGACGCCGTGGGTGAGGACCAGCCACCCGGCCGACGTCTCGATCGGCGAGCCGCAGTTCCCCGCCTGGACGATCTCCCAGGCGTGCACCGGCGTGCTCAGCGTGCCGAGGTCGTCCCAGTGCTGCAGGTCCGTCGACCCCGCCAGCGAGTTGTTCTCGCGGTCCCACCGCGACAGGGCGAGGTATTGGCCGCCCACCCGTCGCGGGAACAGCGCCATCCCCTTGTTCTTCGCCCCCGGGCCGCTGAGCCGGCTCATCCGGAACGAGCCGAAGTCGTCCGTGGCGAGCAGGTGCGGCGCGACCGTCTCCCCGTCGAACGCCGTGTAGGTGCCCAGGTAGGAGCGCCGGCCGTCGGCGTACTCCACCTCGACCAGGCGGAGGTCCTCGATGCCATGACGCTCGGCCGGGCTCCCCGGCAGCAGGACGCGGGAGTCGAGGCTGCTCGCCGCGGGGAACGTGACGCCGTAGGTGCAGGCGACCAGCCACTCCAGCCGCGGGCTCCCGTCGACGGCTGCTGCGGGGAACACCTCCGGGAGGGTCCTCAGCAGCGCCTCGGACTCCTCGCGGTCACCCGCGAGCTCGTCGTCCTGGCGCCGCAGGTCGTCGCGCGAGTGCATCGTCGCGTCGCGGCTCGGCACCGTCGTCGTCGGCCCCGGGGTGTCGAACGTGAGCTCGTCGGCGGCGTCGACGACGCCCGTCCGCAGCTCGATGCAGGACACGTGGCCCTCGCCCACCCCACGGACGCTCATGACGAACCGGGTGCTCCCGGGCGGCAGGCCGCCCTGGTCGGGGTGCGCCACCATCGACGGGTTGAACAGGGCGGCCGACTCGATCGCGTACTCCTGGCTCATGCACGCACCGATGAGCCGACGCCGCTCGAGCGACAGCGCCCCGGCATGGTCGACCTGACCGGCCACCAGCGCGAAGCGCGCGTCGAGCAACCCGACGAGGTCGTCGTGCCGGGCGCTGAACTGCACCAGGACGTCGGTCAGCGCGGCGTCCACCTGAGCGTCGGGCAGCGCCAGGAGTCGCGCGAGCACGGCGGCCCGCCGCGAGACGCCCGCCCCGAAGATCTCCTCGCCGGGCAGGAACGGGGTGCTCACCACGCGCGTCGCGTCCGGGCGCAGCACGTGGGGCGTGCGCCGCACGAGCACGGGGGTCTCGACGAGGGTCACGCGACCGCCTGGACGAGGGCGAGCCGACCGAGCTGCAAGGTCGACAGGGCCGCGAGGGTGGACTCGGCACCCTGGTTCTCGTTGACCCCGTGCGCGTGCAGCCCGTCGAAGCCCCCGCCCGAGACGTCGTCGTAGAGCACCATGCCCGCGTCGTTGTCGCCCAGGAACCAGCCGACGCAGCGGTCGAGGTAGGCGAGCCAGACCTCCTGCCGCGTGGCCCGGAACGCCCGCCAGCACGCCTCGGCCAGGGCCGCGACCTCGATCGGCTGCTGGTCGAAGCCGGGCCGCTCGTCGCCGTCCTGCCGGCCGCCGACCGGGGTCATCGAGAGGTGCCCGTCGTGGGTCTCCTGGTCGACGAGCCAGTGCAGGAGGTCGAGCCCGGCCCGCAGGGTGTCCTCGTCCCCCAGCGCGACGCCGATCGCGACGAGCGCCTCGGGAAGCACCGCGTTGGCGTAGGTGAGGCGCGCGTCGGGCCAGGGCCATGACGGATCGGTCGGTCGCGCGAGCAGCGTGCGGGCATCCGCCAGCAGCCCGTGCGCCGCGCGGTTGCCGGGCTGGATCTCGAGCACCTCGGCCGCCCCGAGCGCCGCGTAGGCCATGGCGTGCCACCAGGGCGAACGCCGCTCCAGGCTCGCGGCGGCACCGTCCAGCGCGGCGCGGCGGACGCGGGGGTCGGTCGTCGACGCGGCCGCGCTGCCGAGGGCCCAGAGCGCGCGGCCCCAGTGGTCCTCGACGGTGGCCGCGTCCGTCCATCGGCCCGCCTGGTCGCGCCGGTTGTGGAACCGGCCGAGGCCGTCCTGGGCGAAGAGGGTGAATCGCAGATACGTCGCCGTCAGAGCCTCCACCTGCGGGGTCGGGTGCGGTTGGCGCACCGTCACGACGAGGCCGCGCGCGACGTCGTCGAGGCAGTAGCCGTGCTCCCGGCGGGGCTCGGTGAGCAGGGCGTGCTCGAACAGGCCGACCGGCGTGCTCAGGTGCGCGAGGTGGTCGAAGACCGGCGCCGGGTACATCAGGCGGCCGACCGCGTGCGCGCTCGCACCAGGTCGGAGGCGAGGACCACGTACTGCTCGGCCACGGCGCCCCAGAGCAGACCGGGCGCCGCGGCACGGGACGCCGCGGCCATCGACGCGGCGAGCCCGGGCTCGGTGAGCACCCGGCGCAGTGCAGCCCCGATCGCCGAGGGATCGCGGCGCGGGACGAGGATCCCCGCGCCACCGGACAGCAGCTCCACGGCGTGCGGGAACGCGGTCGAGACCACCGGCTTGCCGGCCACGACGGCCTCCGTCAGCACCCCCGACGTCACCTGGTCCGGCGAGTCGTACGGCAGCAGCACGACGTCCGCCGAGCGCACGATCCGCTGCAGGGTCGGGACGTCGAGGTAGCGCGCGTCGAACTGCACCATCGACGCGATGCCCAGCCGGTCGACCAACCGCTCGAGCCGCTCGCGGTAGGCCTCGCCGTCGCGCTCGACGACCTTCGGGTGGGTCTCGCCGACGATCCGGTACGTCGGCCGCGGGCGCAGGTCGGCGAGCCCGGCGAGCCCCTCCAGCGCCCACTCGATGCCCTTGCCCTCGCCCAGCAGCCCCCACGTCAGCACCGTCGGCGCCGTGCGCGCCGGCGTGACCGTCTCGTCCGGGCCGCGGTTGTCCCGCGCGCCGTGCGCGATCACGGTCACCGATCCGGGGTCCACGCCCCAGCCCGCGATGAGCCGGCGACGGCCCGCCTCGGTCATGGTCACCACGACCGACGACGCGGCGACGACCTTCGCCAGCACCTCGTGCTGGTGGGGCGTCGGGCTCTCCAGCACCGTGTGCAGCACCGTGATCACGGGAACGTGCACGCGCGCCAGGACGTCGAGCACGTCGGCGCCGTCGGGTCCGCCGAAGATGCCGTACTCGTGCTGCACCAGCGCGACGTCGCAGGCGTCGAGCGCCGCGGCGGCGGCCCGCGCTGCGCCGGGCGCGCCGGTCACCAGCTGGTGCGAGACGAGCGGTACGGGGGGTTGCGGGCTGTCGACGACGCGCACGACGGAGACGTCGGCACCGGCGTCGATCAGGTGCGTGGCGAGCGCCGACGAGAACGTGGCGAGGCCGCACTGCGTGGGAGGGAACGTGCTGAGGACGCCGAACCTGGTGGCCATGGAGGCCCTTCGCGCTGGTCATGCTTCGCAGCGAAGTGCGCTACCGACCTCGGGCGGGGCCTGATCGACATCCCCGGGCGTCCTGGCCCGGGGATCGCTCGCGTCCAGGCCTGGCACCGCGTCGCTAGGCTACCAGTCGCGGTCGGTCCTCCCCTGGGACGTGCGACCGCCTCAGCCGTGGAGGCACCCCGTCAGGATCGCCGTGCTCGCCTCGATCGCCCACCGCACGCCACCCCGTTCGTACGGGCCGTGGGAGCAGGTCGCCTCGACGCTGGCCGAGGGGCTCGTCGCCCGTGGGCACGACGTCACGCTCTTCGCCACCGCCGACTCGCAGACCCGCGCGCACCTGCACGCCGAGGCGCCGACGGGGTACGAGGAGGACCCGACGATCGACGTCAAGGTGTGCGAGTCCCTGCACATCGCGGCCGTCTACGAGCGGGCGGCGCAGTTCGACGTGATCTCGAACCAGTTCGACTTCCTCCCGCTCACATACAGCCGGCTCGTCGCGACGCCCGTGGTGACGACCGTGCACGGCTTCTCCTCCGAGCGCATCGTGCGGGTGTACCGGGCGTACGACGACGTCGCGCAGTACGTCTCGATCAGCGACTCCGACCGGCACCCCGATCTCACCTACGCCGCGACGATCCACCACGGGCTCGACCTGACGCAGTTCACGCCCGGGCCGGGCGACGGCGGATACCTGCTGTTCCTCGGGCGGATCCACCCGGACAAGGGCACCCACCTGGCGATCGAGGTCGCCCGGCGGGCCGGGCTGCCGCTCGTCGTCGCCGGTGTGGTGCACGACGAGCCCTACTTCCGGACGCTCGTCGAGCCGCACCTCGACGGCGTGCGGGTGCGGTTCGTCGGCTCGGTCGGGCCCGACGAGCGGGACCGGCTGCTGGGCGGCGCGGTCGCGCTGCTGCACCTCATCGACTTCGAGGAGCCGTTCGGGCTGTCGGTGGTCGAGGCGCTCGCGGCGGGCACCCCCGTCGTCGCGACACCGCGGGGATCGATGCCCGAGCTCATCCGCGACGGAGCGACCGGGTTCCTGGTGGCCGACGCCGACCAGGCCGTGGCGGCGGTCGGCCGGCTGTCGACGATCGACCGGGGAGCCTGCCGGCGCGACGCCGAGACCCGGTTCGGCGCCGAGCGCATGGTCCACGACTACGAGCTGCTCTTCGAGGACATCACCGCCGGGCGTCGCTAGGGAGCGCGCGCAGCGGCGGCCCGCAGGATGATGGCGAGCGTGGACGTGCACCTCATCACCGACGAGGGCGTCCGCGAGTGCGCCGTCGACGAGCTGCCCGAGCTGCTCACCGGGCGGCACGGGATCGTGTGGGTCGACATCCCGCAGTGGTCGCAGGAGGCGGCGGACGTCCTGACGAACGTGTTCGGGGCGCACCCGCTGGCCGTGCACGACTGCGAGGTCCGCAACCGGCTGCCCAAGCTGCACGCCTACCCCGGCTCGCTCTTCCTCGTCCTGCACGCGCCCGAGCGCGGCGCCGGCGGCCACGTGCACCACGTCGAGCTGGACCGCATCATCGGGCCGCGCTACCTGGTCACGGTGCACGGGCCCGTCAACCCGGCCGTCGCCCCGGACGTCCCGCTCCGGGACACGCGCGAGGTGCTCGAGCGCCTCCGCTCGGGCCGGCTCAAGCCCCGCACCTCGTTCGACGTCTCGCACGCGATCGTGTCGGCGCTGACGCGACGCATGGAGAAGTTCGTCGAGGAGCTGACGGCCGAGGTCTGGGAGCTCGAGCGACGCGTCACCGACGGCGGCTACGGCAACCCCGAGCACTTCCTCGACGAGATGTTCCGGACGCGCCACGGCCTGCTCGCCGTCAAGACCATCGCCGCGCAGACCGCCGAGATCTACCGCCGGCTCGTCGGGCTGCCGCGGGCCGTGCCCGAGGAGAGCCGGCACCTGGTCGGCGACCTGGTCGACCAGTTCGACCGCATCGCCGGCCTGGCCGGCGAGGAGAAGGACTACCTGCAGGGCGTGATCGAGTTCTACCGCACGCGGACCGAGACCAAGATGACGATCGCGGCGGAGCGGCTCGCCGTCATCGCCGTGGTCACGCTGCCGATCACGGCCCTCGCGTCCGTGCTCGGCATGAACATGATCGTGAACAGCCACACGGTGCCGATCCCGCTGAGCATCGCGCTGACCGTGATGGTCGCGATGTCGGGGGGCCTGCTGTGGTGGGCCAAGCGGCAGGGCTGGTGGTGAGCCGGAGTCAACCCGCCCGTCACCCGATGGGGGTGTGCTTGTCACCCGAGAGGGCTACCGTGCCCGGGTGCACCGCAACCCGGTGCACATCCGACAGCACGGGAGGACTCCGGCATGGGAATCAACGTCCTGCAGCGAGGCAGGGTCAGGCACGGCCTGAGAGCGGGCGCGGTGGCGGCGGCCACGGTGCTCGCGGTCGGTCTCGCCTCACCGGCGATGGCCGGCAACGGGCACGGCGGCGGGCACGGGAACGGGGGGTCGAACGACTTCCAGCTCACGGTCATGGGCACCACGGACCTGCACGGCAACGCCCTGAACTGGGACTACTTCAAGAACGCGGAGTACGACGACAGCGCCCACAACGACGTGGGCCTGGCCAAGGTATCGACGCTGGTGAACCAGGTCCGCGCCGACCGCGGGGACCGCAACACCCTCCTGATCGACGCCGGAGACACGATCCAGGGCACCTCGCTGGCGTACTACTACGCCAAGATCCAGCCGATCTCGAAGCGGGTGGAGCACCCGATGGCGGCCGCGATGAACGCGATCGGCTACGACGCCGCCGCCGTGGGCAACCACGAGTTCAACTACGGCATCCCGTACCTGCGCACGTTCGAGAAGCAGCTCGACTTCCCGCTGCTCGCCGCGAACGCGCTCGACGACGGCACCGGGCGCCCCGCGTTCAAGCCGTACGTCATCAAGACCGTCAAGCCCCCGCACGGCAAGCCGATCCAGGTGGGCATCCTCGGCCTGACCAACCCCGGCATCGCCATCTGGGACAAGGCCAACGTCGAGGGCAAGATGCACTTCGACGGGCTCGTCGAGCAAGCCAAGAAGTACGTCCCGGAGATGAAGCGCCAGGGTGCCGACGTCGTCATCGTCGCCGCGCACTCGGGTGCCGACACCTCCTCGTCGTACGGCGACACGCTGCCGTTCCCGGAGAACGCCTCGACCCTCGTGGCCCAGCAGGTGCCCGGCATCGACGCCATCCTCGTCGGGCACGCGCACCAGGAGATCGCCTCGCGCGTGGTCACCAACGAGGCCACCGGCAAGCCGGTGGTCCTGTCCGAGCCGCTGAAGTGGGGTGAGCGGCTGTCGGTCTTCGACATCGACCTGTCGTTCGCGCGCGGACGCTGGTCCGTGCAGTCGGTGGCGGCCCAGGTGCTCAACTCGAACACCGTCCCGGAGGACCCGAAGATCGTCAGCCTGCTCCAGGCGGACCACCAGAAGGTCGTCGACTACGTCAACGGGGTGATCGGCACCGCCACCGAGGCCATGTCGGCCGCCACGGCGCGCTACGAGGACACGGCCGCGCTGGACTTCATCAACTACGTGCAGGCCGGGGCGGTGAAGGCCGAGCTCACGGGTGCCGACGCCGACCTGCCCGTGCTGTCCATCGCGGCGCCCTTCAACAAGGACGCGGCGATCCCCCAGGGTGACGTCTCCGTCCGGGACATCGCCGGCCTGTACATCTACGACAACACGCTCCTGGGCATCAAGCTCACGGGCGCCCAGGTCAAGGCGTACCTGGAGAAGTCGGCGGAGTACTTCAAGGCCGCTCCGACGCCGGGCACGTACGCGTCCGCCGACCTCACCAACGCGGTGACGCCGACGGCCCCGAACGGCACGCCCGACTACAACTACGACGTCATGGGCGGGCTCGACCAGCCGCTGACCTACGACATCGACCTGGCGCAGCCGGTCGGCAGCCGGATCACCGGTCTCGCCTACGGCGGCGTCCCGGTGACCGACACCCAGGAGTTCGTCGTCGCGATCAACAACTACCGGCAGTCGGGCGGTGGCAACTTCCCGGGCGTGGTCGGCGCCCCGGTCGTCTACAACCGGCAGGTGGAGATCCGGCAGCTGCTCATCGACTGGGTGACCGCCAACCAGGTGGTGGACCCGGCGGTGTTCTCGTCGACCAACCCCGACTGGCAGCTGACGTCCGGCGGCACGCCGCTGACCGTCACGCCGTAGCAGCACTCACCACGCACGCGGGCGCCGCGATCCCCACGGATCGCGGCGCCCGCGTCGTGCCTACCGTCAGGCCGCCGCCCGGTTCCGCGAGACCGCCGCGCGCCCGGCCTCCAGCCGCGCGATCGGGACCCGGAACGGTGAGCAGGACACGTAGTCGAGGCCGACGTCGTGGAAGAAGTGGATCGACTCGGGATCGCCCCCGTGCTCGCCGCAGACCCCGAGGTGCAGCCCGGGCTTCGTCGCGCGTCCGCCCTCGACGCCAGCCCTGACCAGGGCGCCGACGCCGTCGGCGTCGAGCGTCTCGAACGGGGAGATCGTGAGCACCCCGTTCTGCAGGTAGTCGGCGAAGAACGCCCGCTCGACGTCGTCGCGCGAGAAGCCCCACGTGGTCTGCGTGAGGTCGTTGGTGCCGAACGAGAAGAAGTCGGCCTCCTCGGCGATGCGGTGCGCCGTCAGGGCTGCGCGCGGCAGCTCGATCATGCAGCCGATGGGCACGTCGAGCGGCACACCGGAGCCGGCCGCGACCTCGGCCAGGACGCGCTCCGCCTCCTCGCGGACCAGCTGCAGCTCACGCACGGACCCGACCAACGGCACCATGATCTCCGGCCGCGGGTCCCGGCCGGCCTGGCGCAGCTGGACCGTGGCCTCGGCGATCGCCCGCACCTGGAGCGCGAAGAGACCCGGCAGGGTCAGCCCGAGGCGGACGCCGCGGAGCCCGAGCATCGGGTTCTGCTCGTGCATCCGCTCCACGGCCGCGAGCAGGGCGACGTCCTGCGGGTCCGGCGCGGGAGCGGTCGCCACCCGGACCGCGAGCTCGGTGAGGTCGGGCAGGAACTCGTGCAGCGGCGGGTCGATCAGGCGGATCGTCGTCGGCAGCCCGTCCATCGCCTCGAGCAGGCCGGCGAAGTCCTCGCGCTGCAGCGGCAGCAGCGCGTCCAGCGCCGCGCGGCGGGCGTCGTCGGTATCCGCCAGGACGAGCCGCTCGATGTACTGCCGGCGCTCGCCGAGGAACTGGTGCTCGGTGCGGCAGAGGCCGACCCCCTCGGCCCCGCGGTCGCGCGCGCGGCGGGCGTCGAGGGCGTTGTCGGCGTTCGTGCGCACGCGCATCCGGCGGACCGAGTCGGCGTGCCGGAGGACCCGGTCGACGGCGGTCACCAGGGCCCTGGCCTCCGGGTCGGTCGCGGCGGCGAGGCCGGCGTCGAGCCCCTCGGACACGTAGACCATGACGGGCGAGTCGACCACCGGCACGGACCCCCGGAACACCTCGCCCGTGGCCCCGTCGATGGCGATCGTGTCGCCGGCGTGCAGCACCTCGGCACCGAAGCGCACCTCGCCACCGACGACGTCCATGCCCTCCGCACCGACCACCGCGCACGTCCCCATGCCCCGCGCCACCACCGCGGCGTGCGACGTCTTGCCACCGCGCGCCGTCAGCACCCCGTCGGCGACGATCATGCCCTGCAGGTCGTCCGGGTTCGTCTCCCGTCGCACCAGGATCACGTGCGCGCCGGCCGACGTGCGCTCGAGCGCCTGCGCGTTGTCCAGCACGATCTCGCCGACGGCGGCGCCGGGCGACGCCGGCATCGCCCGGGTCAGCAGCTGCTGCGCCGTGCTCGCGTCGCTCGTGTCGAACTGGGGGAAGAGCAGCTGGCTGAGCTTCTCGCCGGTGCACCGCGTGATCGCCTCGTCCATCGTGATCAGGCTCTCGTCGACAAGCTCGGTCGCGATCCGGAACGCGGCGGCGGCGGTGCGCTTGCCCACCCGCGTCTGCAGCAGCCACAGCTTGCCGCGCTCGATGGTGAACTCGATGTCGCACAGGTCGCGGTAGTGGGTCTCGAGGCGTCGCATGGCCTGCCGGAGCGCGTCGTACGACGCCGGGTCCAGCAGCTCGAGCTCGGCCAGCGGCAGCGTGTTGCGGATGCCGGCCACGACGTCCTCGCCCTGCGCGTTCGGGAGGTAGTCGCCGTACACCCCGGACTCCCCCGTCGACGGGTCCCGCGTGAAGCACACGCCCGTGCCCGAGGTGTCGCCAAGGTTGCCGAACACCATGCTCACCACGTTGACCGCGGTCCCGAGGTCGTTCGGGATCCGCTCGCGCCGCCGGTAGAGCCGCGCGCGGTCGGTGTTCCACGAGTCGAGGACGGCCTCGATGGCCATGTCGAGCTGCTCGCGCGGGTGCTGGGGGAACTCACGGCCGGTCTGGTCGACGACGATCTCCTTGAACGTCTGCACGAGGATGCGCAGATCCTGCGCGGACAGCTCGACGTCGGTCGCGGCCCCCACCACGGCCTTGCGGTCGTCCAGGGCGGCCGCGAACAGGTCGCCGTCGACGCCCAGGACCGTCTTGCCGAACATCTGGATGAGGCGCCGGTAGGAGTCCCAGGCGAACCTCTCGTCACCCGAGAACTCGGTGAGCCCCTTCACCGACGCGTCGTTGAGCCCGATGTTGAGGACGGTCTCCATCATCCCGGGCATCGAGAACTTCGCCCCGGACCGCACCGAGACCAGCAGCGGCTCGTGGAAGTCGCCCAGGCGCCGGCCGATCGTGTCCTCGATCTCCCGGACGGCGAGCGTCACCTCGACCCGCAGCTCGGGCGGGACGTGCCCGTCGCGCATGTAGGCCCGGCACGCCTCCGTGGTGATGGTGAAGCCTGGCGGGACGGGAAGGTCGAGGTTCGTCATCTCCGCGAGGTTGGCGCCCTTGCCGCCCAGCAGGTCCTTCTGGTCCTTGTCGCCGTCGCAGAACCGGGAGACGTAGCGGGCCATGTGGGGCTCCTGTCGTCGGGAGCGGGGATTTCCCGCCTCCTTCAGCATCCGCCGCCGTGCGCGCTGCTTTCAACGGCCACCGTCCGGCAAGATCTGCACTTCTTGCCCTACTGTCAACGGCATGACGATGAGCTCGCCTCGACCCGTCATCGATCTGCCCGCCGATCCGCGCGGGCCGACGACCGACGGCAGCCAGCTGCTCATGCTCGGCCGGCGCATCCGCCACGCGCGCACGGAGCGCGGGCTCACGCTGGACGAGCTCGGCCGGCAGGTGGGCAGCACGGCGAGCCAGCTGTCCCTCGTCGAGAACGGCCGGCGGGAGCCGCGCCTGAGCCTGCTGCAGTCGCTCGCGGCGGCGCTGGGCACGACGACCACCGACCTGCTCGACGCCACCCCGCCGTCGCGCCGCGCCGCCCTCGAGATCGAGCTCGACCAGGCCCAGGGATCGGGCGCCTACGCCGCGCTCGGGCTGCCGACCGTCCGGCCGGCCAAGAACCTGTCCACGGACGCCCTCGAGGCGCTGGTCGGGCTGCACCGTGAGCTCGCCCGGCGCGACGACGCCGCCATCGCGACCCCGCAGGAGGCCCGGCGCGCGACGACCGCGCTGCGGCTCTGGATGCGCGAGCGCAACAACCACCTGCCCGAGATCGAGGAGGCCGCCGAGGACCTCGTGCGGCGCGCGGGCTACACGACCGGTGCCCTCACGCACAGCGCGGTCGCGCAGATGGCGGCGGACCTCGGCTTCTCGCTGCTGCACGTCGACGACCTGCCGCACTCGACGCGCACGGTCACCGACCTGGCCAACGGCCGCATCTACCTGCCCCCGGCGTCGATTCCCGGCGGCCACGGCCTGCGCTCGCTCGCGCTCCAGGCGATCGCCCACCGGGTCCTGGCGCACTCCACCCCGCGCAGCTACGCCGACTTCCTGCGCCAACGCGTCGAGATCACATACTTCGCGGCCGCGTGCCTCATGCCACGCACTGCCGCGGTGGCCCACCTCACCGCGGCCAAGCGGCGCAAGGAGCTGGCCGTCGAGGACTTCCGCGACGCGTTCGGCGTCACGCACGAGGCGGCCGCGCAGCGGCTCACCAACCTGCTCACGGAGCACCTCGACATCCGGCTGCACTTCCTGCGCGTGGCCGACGACGGGACGTTGTTCAAGGGCTACGAGAACGACGCGGTGCGGTTCCCGACGGACGGCACCGGCGCCATCGAGGGCCAGATCGTGTGCCGCGAATGGGCGGCCCGGTCGGCGTTCACGCGCCAGAACCGCGCGACGGAGTACTACCAGTTCACCGACACGCCGGAGGGCACGTTCTGGTGCACCACCCAGACGGGGTCCACGTCCGCGGGCGGGTTCTCCATCACGGTCGGCGTGCCTTTCACCGCCGCGAAGTGGTTCCGGGGGCGGGACACCTCGACCCGCCGCGCGTCACGGTGCCCCGACCCGTCCTGCTGCCGGCAGGCCGACCCGGCGCTCGCGACCCGGTGGGCACCCCACGCCTGGCCGAGCGCCGCGGTGCACGCCCACGTGCTCTCCCCGCTGCCGACCGGCGCCTTCCCGGGCGTCGAGGACGCCGAGGTCTACGCGTTCCTGGAGCGCCACGCCGGGGGCCACGCGCCCGGCCGATCGGGTGCACAGTGACCTCATGGCCGAGATCCGGGTCTTCGTGCTCGACGACCACGAGGTCGTGCGCCAGGGGCTGCTGCGCCTGATCGACGCGGACCCGCAGCTGACGGTGGTCGGCGAGGCGTCGACCGCGCACGAGGCGCTCGCCCGGATCCCCCACGTCGACGCCGACGTCGCGCTCCTGGACGTGCGGCTGCCCGATGGCAGCGGGGTGGAGGTCTGCCGCGAGCTGGCGGCGTCGGCGCCCCGGGTCCGCTGCCTGATGCTCACCTCGTACGAGGACGACGAGGCGCACCTCGCGGCGATCACCGCGGGTGCCGCGGGATACGTGCTCAAGGAGATCCGCGGGCCGCAGCTGCTCGACTCCATCCGGCTGGTCGCCGCCGGCCGGGACCTGCTCGATCCGGCGACCACGCGCCGGGTCCTCGAACGCCTGCGGGAGTCCCACCGGCAGGACCCCCGGCTCGACCTGCTCACCGCGCAGGAGGGCGCCGTGCTCGACCTCCTCGGTGAGGGGCTGACCAACCGGGAGATCGCGGACCGCATGTTCCTGGCGGAGAAGACCGTGAAGAACTACATCTCGAGCCTGCTGGCCAAGATCGAGGTGCGCGGACGGACGCAGGCGGCGCTGTTCATCGCGGAGCAGCACCGGCTGCACCCGGATCCGACGGGCGTCAGCGAGCCGTCGACCGGAGCGGACCAGGGTCGACCGGACGCACCCCCCTCAGCAGGCCCGTGAGGCCGACGCCCCAGGCCCGCGCCCGGTCGAGCTCGCCCTCGCGCAGCGGGCCCTTGATCCCCAGGACCCAGAAGCTCTCCGCCTCGGCCGCGACCTCGAACCCCGCACGTCGCAGCACCCGCCAGGCGCCAACGGCGGCCGAGCCGGGCACGTGCGGGCTGTGGATCCTCGTGTCGAAGGTCGCCGCGTGGACGGGACGGTCGGGCGTCTCGACCGAGGAGAGCCACTCGCGCACGCCGATCGTGGCATCCGTCGGCGTCGCGCCGGCCTGCACCTGCGCGTCGGCCCGGGTCGACGGCCTGCTCATGCCGAACGCCTGCGTCGGCGCGCCGACCACCAGCAGCTCGAGCTCGGGCGGTAGCCGGCGGGGCGCTGCCCGGACCTCGAGGAGGGCGACGTCCTGCAGCCGGCTGAACATCCCCTCCCAGACCGCCTGCGCCACCTGACCCGTGTTGCCGAACGACGACTCGTACACCACCAGTGCCCGCATCGTCCCCACCTCCTCGTGCGCCTCGTCGCGAACCGGTACGGCTCCAGGATTCGTCGGCGCGAGCGCGCTGCCCAGGGCCGAAGGGCCCGGGTGGCTCCGCGCCCGCGACGGCGCACCTATGCTCCGAGCATGCGGTCGGACGGGAGCGGCACGGAGCACGACGACCGGCTCGAGGAGCTGCTCGGCGCGCTCGTCTCCGTGTCCGAGGAGCTCGAGATCGCCACCGTCCTCGAGCGCCTCGTCGCGGCCGGGTGCCGGCTGACCGGAGCCCGCTACGGCGCCCTCGGGGTGCTCGGCGAGCACGGCGGGCTGCAGGAGTTCGTGCACCGGGGCATCGACGACTCGACCGCCCGGCTGATCGGCCACCTGCCGGAGGGCCGAGGCGTCCTCGGGCACGTCGTGACGAGCCCGCACCCGCTCCGCCTGCACGACCTCGCCGACCATCCCTCGTCGGTCGGGTTCCCCGCGCACCACCCGCCGATGCACACCTTCCTCGGCGTGCCGGTGCGTGCCCGCGGCGCGGTGTTCGGCAACCTCTACCTCACCGACAAGGTGGACGCCGGCGGCGCGCACGTCGACTTCACGGCGCGGGACGAGCAGGTCGCCATCGCACTCGCGGCGACCGCCGGGGTCGCGCTCGGCCACGCGCGCGCCTACCGCCAGGCGCGGGACCACGAGAAGTGGCTCGAGACGGCGGCGACCACCACTGCGGTCCTCACCAGCGGCCGGTCGAAGGAGGAGGCCCTGCCCGCGGTGCTCGCCCTGGTCCGCGAGCGCGCGGCGGCGACGACAGCCACCTTGTTCGGGCCGGACGACGACCTGCCGCTCCCCCTCGCCGCCGACCTGGCCGGCCGGTGGCCGGTCCTGCTCCGGATGGCGGACGGGACCCAGGTCGATCAGGCAGGACCCACCTGGGTGCTCGCCCTCCCCCTGCGCAGCGGCGAGCGCTGGGTCGGCGCCCTGGCGATCTCCTGGTCCGAGGGTGAACCGCCGTCGGAACCGGCGCTCGACCTGCCGAGCCTCGCGGGATTCGGCGAGCAGCTGGCGCTCGCCCTCGACGTGTCGGACGCGCAGGCGGACCGCGCGCGGCTCGCGGTACTGGAGGAGCGCGAGCGGATCGCGCGGGACCTGCACGACATGGTCATCCAGCGGCTCTTCGCGATCGGGCTCGACGTGCAGGGAGCGGCGCAGGACGCCGTGCGCCCCGAGGTCGCGCGACGGCTCGAGGACGCGGTCGACGACCTCGACGAGACCATCAAGGACGTGCGCACGACCATCTTCCGGCTCGGCGCCCGCGGTGGCACCGCCGGCACGGGACTGCGGCACCGGATCGACGCGGAGGTGGTGAACGCGCGGCACGCCCTCGGGTTCCTCCCGCGCCTGCGCACCGATGGCGTCACCGCGACCGTCCCGGACGACGTCGCCGAGGACGCCGTCGCCGTCGTGCGCGAGGCCCTGGCCAACGTCGCGCGGCACGCCCACGCGCACGAGGTGGTCGTCCGCATCGACGTCGGGCTCGACCTCCTGGTCGAGGTGCAGGACGACGGGGTCGGGATCCCGACCGACGTCGCCGCCCGCAGCGGCCTGGCCAACCTCGAACAGCGCGCGACCCGCCGCGGTGGCGCGCTCCGGGTGGTCGCCCTGGACCAGGGCGGCACCCACCTCGAGTGGTCGGTGCCGCTGGTGTGAGCCGGGCGCGCCCGACCGTCGTCAGCCCTGGTCGTGCACCACGAGAACCGGACAGGTGGCTTCCCGTACCACCGCGCTGCTGATCGACCCGAGCAGCATGCCGCGGAATCCCCCGAGGCCACGCGACCCGACGACGAGCAGCGCCGCGCCGCGTCCGAGGCCGACGAGCGCGTCGGCGGGGTGGTCGTCGACGAGGGCCAGCCTGACGTCGAGGCCCGGGTTCTCGTCCCGGAGCGCATCGGCGACCACGTGGGCGGCCTTGTGCGTCGGGTCGTTCTCGTCGGCCGTCGCCAGCGGTGGCACGCTGCCGCTGCCGAACGGGTCGGGGATCGTCGGACGGGCGTGCACCACGACGAGAGGCCGCCCGCGCATCCAGCCCTCGCGCGCGGCGACCCGCGCCGCGGCCAGGGAGGCCGACGACCCGTCGACCCCCACCACGACGGCCGCGTCGGGCTGCAGCGGGTGATCGAGGTCGCTCCGGACGACGGCGACCGCGCAGCGCGCGTGCGCGGCGAGGTGCGAACCCGTGGCGCCCGTGCGGGTGCGGCCGTACCGGGTGCGTGCGCCCACGACGAGCAGCTGGGCGTCCGTGCTCAGCTCCCGCAGGGACGGGACCACCTGGCCGTGGACCACCCGGACCCGGACGGTGAGACCAGGGTGAAGCTCCGCGACGCGCCCGCGCTGCTCCGCGAGGTACTCCTCGACCTCCGCGTCGACGTCGCCGTCGCCGATCACCGGGTACCAGCTCCACGCCATCGTCTGCCAGGCGTCGTCGACCACCCGGACCAGGAGGACGTCGGCCCGCCGCCGCACGGCTTCGGCGACGCCCCACTCCAGGGTGTGTGCGCTGTGCGGTGAGCCGTCGAGGGCGACGACCACCTGTCCGTCGGTACGCATGGGATGCCTCCTCGCTCCCGCGTGGCGGCGTCCGCCGCTCCGCGCACCTCCAGCCTTCACCGGCGACGGGCGGTCGACCCGGGACCTGGGTCCCTGCTCACCCGGCCCCGGACGGGACCTTGGACCCTGGGGAGCGGCGGCCCGGGCGAGAAGCGTGGCGTCCACAGAGCCCGACCACACCCGGTCCCGGTCGCGGGACCTCGCACGGAGGAGAGAATCGCCATGGCCACCATCCATCCCGAGACCACGACATCGATGCACCCGGCCGTGCTGGTCGAGGACGACGTCGTCACGGCCGCGACAGGCCGCCGCTGGCTCGCCGTCACCCGGCTCGCCACGGGCTTCATCTTCCTGTGGGCGTTCCTCGACAAGGCGTTCGGCCTGCACTACAGCACGGGCGCCGCGGTGCCGGAGGGCGACCCGACGCTCGCCTGGATCAACGGGGGCACCCCGAGCCAGGGCTTCATGCAGTTTGGCGCCATCGGCCCGTTCAAGGACACGTTCGCGTCGATGGCGGGCGTCGCCACCGACTGGCTCTTCATGCTCTGCCTGCTGGGCGTCGGCGTCGCGGTGATGCTGGGCATCGGCCTGCGGGTCTCGGCCGTCGCCGGCTCGCTGCTCATGGCACTCATGTGGACGGCGGAGTGGCCGCTGCTGCAGGGGTCCACGAACCCGCTGGTCGACTACCACGTGATCTACGCCCTCGTGCTGATCACCTGTGCCGTCCTCCTCGCCGGAGACACCTGGGGCCTCGGCCGCCGGTGGGCGCGGATCCCCCTGGTGCAGCGGTTCGGCTGGCTGCGCTGACGGACCGGACGGACCATCAGAGCGGCGTCTCGACCTACGGGGCGCCGCTCTGACACGATCCCCCCATGATCGACAGCGACGCCGGGTGGACCGAAGGCATGCTCGAGGTCGACGGCCACGACGTGTTCTACCGGCGCAGCGCCGACGTCCCGGGCGCGCTCCCGATCGTGCACCTGCACGGCTTCGGCATCTCCGGGTCGTACCTCATGCCGACCGCTCGGCTGCTCGCGGCACGGGCCACCAACCTGGTGCCCGACATGCCCGGCTACGGCAAGAGCGAGCGGTGGGGCTACACCCTCGGCATCCCCGCCCTGTCCCTGGCCCTCCTGAAGATGCTCGACGAGTTCGAGCTGGACAGGGTCGTCCTGGTGGGCAACTCGATGGGCTGCCCGGTCGCCCTGGAGGTCGCGCACGCGGCACCCGACCGGGTGGACCGGATCGTGCTGGTCTCGCCCGCGGGCGGCGTGCACAACCAGGGGCTCGGCCGGGCGATCCGGCAGCTGGCGCGGGACGGCGCGCGCGAGAGCCCACGGATGGCCCGGGTCGCCGTGCCGGACTACCTGAAGTTCGGACCGGTCAACACCTTCAACACGTTCGCCGAGCTCACGCGGTTCCCGTCGCTCGAGCGGCTCCTCAAGGCCACGGTCCCCACGCTCGCCGTCATCGGCAGCAAGGACCCGCTCATGCCGCCGCCGGCCCGGGTGCGCGAGGTCAGCCGCCTCGCCGGACCCCAGACCACCGTCGCGTTGATCGAGGGCGCCGCCCATGCGATCAACTTCAGCCATCCCGGCGAGCTGTCGCACGTGATCTCGTCGTGGCTCGACGGCGTGGAGATCGTCGACGACCCCGACTCGCCCGGCTTCACGAGGGTGCTCCAGCTCCCCCGGGACTGAGGAGCCGCTCCAGGAGGAGCGCGTGCAGCTCCGGGTCCGCCAGCGGGCGGAAGTGGCCCGGCGTCGTGAGCACCACGTCGCGCGCCCCGTCGAGGGCGCTCCCGGCCGGGATGTGCGGGTCCCAGTCGCTGTACACCGAGGTGATCCGGCTGTTCACCGACAGCTCGCCGCCGAGCGCCACGATGGTCGCGTCGGTGGGCAGGAAGGCGCGGACCGACGGCACCAGGAAGTAGCGCGCATACGCCGAGCCGGCGAACGGTGTGTTGACGGCGATCATCGAGTCGATCCGGCCGTCCGGGTCGTCGCGCAGCATGGCGAGCTTGCCGACGAGGCCACCCTTGCTGTGGGCCACGAGCACCGCGCCCCGCAGGTCCTGGGCGACGAGGTAGCGCCCGAGCACCGCCGCGGCGTGCTGGACCGGCTTGCGGTTGTTGCGGAGCTCAGGCAGCACGTGGACGCGCAGCCCGTGCTCGTGCAGGAAGCGCGCGAGCGGCAGCAGGAAGTGCCAGGACTCGTAGACACCGGGCAGCAGCACCACGGGTGGCCCGACCGGCCGCTCGGGGTGCCGGAGCTCCTCGGGGTCCACCCGCGCGAGCGCGCCCTCCGCCTGCCAGCGCAGCACCGCGGCGTAGTCGCGGGCGCGCCACCAGGTCTGGCGCAGCAGGCGACCGGGCAGCGGCGTCGCGTCGGGCATGCCGTCATCGTCGCGCACGATCGCCCGCCTGTGTCCGACATGGCCCTATGTTGAGCGGGTGCAGCAGACCGGCCCTGGCTCCCTCACGTGAACATCGTCGTCGGCGCCCTCATCACGATCGGCGTCACGGCGCTCACCATCACCGCGATGCTCCTCGTCCGGCGCCGCGCGCCCGAGGGCAGCTGGTTCCAGGACGGGGACCGCGCCTCGGGGGTGTTCGGGGTGCTGGCCACGGGCTTCTCCGTGCTCCTGGGCTTCATCATCTTCCTGGCGTTCCAGTCGTACGACCAGTCGCGCTCCGGCGCCGAGACCGAGGCGGTCGTCGTCGCCCAGCAGGTGCAGACCGCCCAGTACCTGCCCGCCGACGTGCGGGACCGGCTCACCGGTGAGCTCGTCTGCTACGCCCGGGCGGTCGTGGGGGTCGAGTGGCCGCAGATGCAGTCCGGCACCCTCGGCGACTCCTTCAACCCGTGGGCGGCGGACCTCTTCCGCACGATCCGCGCGGTGGACCCTCAGACCGACGTCGAGCAGTCGGCCTACGACCGGTGGATGGACCAGACGGCGAACCGCGAGCAGGCCCGGGTCGACCGGGTGCACGGCGCCGAGGGCCTCATCCCGCTGCCGCTCTGGCTCGTCCTCTACGTGATCTCCGCCGTGATCTTCGTGTACGTGCTCTTCTTCGCGGACAGCGGCGAGGGCGCGGTGACCCAGGGCGTGCTCATGGGGAGCGTCACCATCGTCATCACGCTGCTCCTGCTCCTGCTCTCCTTCTTCGACCACCCGCACGGCGACCAGGTGGGCAAGGTCGAGCCGGTGGCGATGGAGCGGACCCTGCGCCTCATCGACGCGCAGCTCGACGAGCTGGACCTGCACGTCACGGTGCCGTGCGACGCCGAGGGCCGGGCCGGCTGACGCCGCGGACCGGGGCCGCGTCGAGCGGGTCGTCGGGCCACGCGTGCTTCGGGTACCTGCCGCGCAGCTCGGCGCGGACCTGTGGGTAGCCGGTACGCCAGAACGACTCGAGGTCGGCGGTCACGGCGGCCGGACGTCCGGCCGGGGACAGCAGGTGCAGCAGGACCGGCACGCGACCGTCGGCCAGCCGGGGCGTCGCCCGCCACCCGAACGTCTCCTGCAGCCGGACGGCCAGCACCGGCTGGTCGCCCGCGTAGTCGACCCGCACGCTCGAGCCGCTGGGCACAGTGAGCCGCTCGGGGGCGAGCTCGTCGAGGCGCCCGGCGTCGGGCCACGGCAGGAGCCGCCGCAGCGCCTGGAGCACGTCCACCCGTGCGAGGTCCCGCGGTGCACGCACCCCGGAGAGGTCCAGCCAGGAGTCCTGGTCCGCGAGCAGGGCCTCGTCGGACACGTCGGGCCACGGCGCGCCCAGAGCGGCGTGCAGGAACGCGAGGCGGAGGCGCAGCGCGGTGGCGGCCTCGGACCAGCGCAGCATCGAGAGTCCCTCGCGTGCCAGGCCGTCGTGCACCGCCGCGAGGACGAGCGCGCGAGGCGCGTCCGTGAGCGGCACCGACGAGAGCTCGATCGCGCCCAGCCGCTGCACGCGCCGGGCGACGACCGCGCCCTGTACCCAGGCGACCGTCTCGTCGTCCTGGAGCAGGGCGGGCGCCGCCTCCGTCGCGAGCTCGAGGTCGAGGGGGGCGGCGGACCGGATGATCGCGTCGCGGCGGCCGGCGCCCCGGTCGGCGTCGGCGACCGCGAGCCACGGGAGGCCGACGAGAGCCGACCCGGCGGGCAGCGCGGCGCCCGTCCCGGACGTCATGAGGTAGGTCGACCCACCCGGGCGGAGCCGCGCGATGCGGTCCGGGTGCGCGAGCGCGACGACGAGGCCGACGGCCAGGTCGTCCGTGAGGTCGTGCTCCGCCGGCCGTCCCGGCGGCACCGACGACCTGAGCCGGTCGACCTGCGCGCGCCAGCCCGACGCCTGCGGTCCCCCGCGCCGGGCTGCCCGCAGGGCAGCGACGAGGTCGTTGCCGGGCGCTCGGGTGTCGTCGGAGAGGAGCGCGACGACCTCGGCGGCGCGCCGCGCGCCGACGAGGCCGGCGCCGTCCAGCAACGCCCGCGCGAGCCGCGGGTCGGCGGGGACGGCAGCCACCGCCCGGCCTCGCGCCGTCGGGTGGCCGTCCGGGCCAACCGCACCAAGGTCCGCGAGGATCGCGTGCGCCGCCGCCATGGCCGCCTCGGGCGGCGTGTCCAGGAGCGCCAGCCCGGCACCGTCCGGCCTCCCCCAGCACGCCAGCTCGAGCGCGAACGCGGTGAGGTCCGCGGTGAGGATCTCCGGTTGCGGGTGCGCCCGCAGGCGGGCGTCGTCGGCCGCGGACCAGCACCGGTACACCGCCCCTGGCCCCTCCCGGCCGGCGCGCCCGGCACGCTGCTCCGCGGCCGCCCGGCTCACGCTCACCGTCACCAGGCCGGCGAGGCCCCGGCGATGGTCGGTGCGCGGCTCGCGCGAGAAGCCCGCGTCCACCACCACCCGCACGCCCGGCACGGTCAGCGACGACTCCGCCACCGCCGTCGACACGACGACCCGTCGCCGCGCGCCGGGGGCGAGCGCGAGGTCCTGCTCGCGGGGCGGCAGCCGGCCGTGCAGCGGGCGCACGTCGACGTCGAGGCCGGAGAGTCGTCGCGCGACGCCGTCGACCTCGCCGGCGCCCGGCACGAACACCAGGAGGTCCCCCGTGCGCTCCGCCAGGGCGCGGCGCACGGTCGCACCGACGTGGTCGAGGAACCCGGGCGTCACGCCGCGCTCGTCGGTCCGAGCCACCCGGGGCGGCGGCGGGCTGTGGACGACGTCGACCGGGAAGAGCGCCCCGGCGACGCTCACCACCGGCGCTCCGCCCAGCAGCGCCGCCGTTCTCGACGCCTCGACCGTCGCGGACATCGCGACCACCGCGAGGTCCCCGCGCAGGTGCGACCGCACGTCCACGAGCAGGGCGAGCGCGAGGTCGTCGTCGAGATGGCGCTCGTGGACCTCGTCGAGCACCACCGCGCCGACGCCCGGCAGCTCCGGGTCGCGCTGCAGGCGCCGCACCAGCACGCCCGTGGTGACCACCTCGATGCGCGTCGCGGCGGTCACGACGTGCTCGCCGCGCACCGAGTACCCGACCGTGGCGCCCACCGGCTCGCCCAGCAGGTGGGCGAGCCTGCGCGCCGCGGCCCGCGCGGCGATGCGGCGGGGCTGCGTCACGACCACCCGGCCGGCCACCGCCGACGCGACGGCCGGAGGGACGAGCGTCGTCTTGCCCGTGCCGGGCGGAGCCTGCACCACCACGACACCGCCGGTCCGGAGCGCCGCGACCACGCCGGGCAGGCCGTGCCGCACCGGCAGGTCGGGCGGGTCGGCCAGCAGCCGGCCGATCGGGTCGTCGTCCACGGGTGGAGTCTGCCCCGAGAGTGAAGGATGACGAGCATGACGACGCTGCCGCTGACCCCCGACGAGCTCCTGACCACGACACGCTCCGTCCGCAAGCGGCTCGACCTGACCCGCGACGTCCCGCTCGAGCTGGTCCGCGAGTGCCTCGAGATCGCGCTCCAGGCACCGTCGGGCTCGAACCGGCAGGGCTGGCACTGGATGGTCGTCACCGATCCCGGGCTGCGCCGCGCGGTGGGAGACGTCTACCGGCGGGCCGTGGACGACTACGTCGCCGCGCCCGGGTACGCCGGCCGGCTCTTCCAGGACGACCCCGAGCGCGCGGCCGTGCAGCGGCGGATCGGCGAGAGCGTCGAATACCTCGGGCGGCACCTCGGCGACGCGCCGGTGCTCGTCATCCCGTGCCTGACCGCGCCACGCCTGTCCGGCGGGAGCCAGGCGGGGCTGTGGGGCTCGCTCCTGCCCGCGGCCTGGAGCTACATGCTCGCCGCGCGCGCCCGGGGGCTCGGGACCGCGTGGACCACGCTGCACCTGGCGCACGAGCAGGAGGTCGCGGACCTCCTCGGCATCCCCGCCGGCGTCCGCCAGGGCGCGCTGATCCCGACGGCGTACTGCACCGGCGAGACGTTCCGGCCGGCCCCGCGCCAGCCGCTGGACGAGGTGTGGCACCTCGACGGGTGGTGAGTCAGGACCGGTCCTTGGCCGACTCCACGGGCAGCAGCACCGCGCCCAGCAGGAAGCAGACGGCACCGAGGAACGTCCCGAGGTTCACGAGCGCGACGTTGGCCAGCTCGCCGGTGGAGCGCACGTAGCGCGCGGCGATCGCGGACACACCGAACGCGAGGGACCCGGCCATGTTCAGCGCGGAGATGCGCCAGCCGACCGATCGGTCCGAGCGGGGCAGGATCCCGCGGTTGACCTCGGAGTACGCGAGCCAGCTGGCCACGAGGAAGCAGATCGACCCGAACACGTCCGGCGCCCACACCAGCCGCTTGGCCTGCTCGGTCGTGAGGTCGGTCTGGGTGGCGGCGAAGGTGCTGATGTTGAAGTACACGGTGCCGACCAGCTGGACGAGCACGGCCCAGAAGTCGATCCGCCGCGGCTTCCACCCGACCAGGGACGCCAGGCGCCGCGGCCTCGCGGACTGCGCCAGGACACCGCCGGGCGCCCGCAGCACCTCGTGGAACTGCAGGTACCCGGCGCTGGTGAAGAAGATCGAGCCGACGAAGAACGTGACCGCGACCAGGGCAGGATCGACCGCGTCGAAGTACGCCGGCACCGACCCGAGGGCGAAGCAGATCGAGCCGATCCCGAACAGCGAGCCGATCCACCAGCTCATGGCGCTGGCCCGGCCGCCCTCCGCACGGACGCCCGCCAGCCGCAGACCCAGACCCTTGCGGTGCCGCCGTGACGTCCACTCGACCTCGGTGCCGTCCGGGCGCGCGAGGACGGCGTGCGTGACGAAGCCGGCCGGCCCGCGGGTGCGCAGGACGCGCCAGCCCGCGGGCAGGTCGGGGACGCTCGAGGTCACTGCGCCAGACCGGTGCGCGCCTTGCTCTTCGCGGCGGCGTGGGCGGGCGACGTCCACACGTCGGGCTTGGCCGCGGGCCGCTGGACCGGCTGCTCGGCGACGAGCGCGTCCCACCCGGCGAAGAGGTCGCGCAGGAGCTGCTCGATCATCATGCGGCTCAGGTCCAGGCGCACGACGACGCGGAGCAGGTGCACCTCCTCCGCGTCGGGCGGCAGGCTGTACGCGGGGACGATCCAGCCGTCCTCCCGCAGCCGGGCGGACAGGTGGTAGACGTCGAAGCCCGGGTCGCCCTTGATCGTGAACGTGACGACGGGCTCCGCCAGGCCCGGGTTGAGGATCTCGAACTTGCCGCTGGCCTCCAGGCTCTCGTTGAGGAACCGGGCGTTGGCCAGCATGGTCTCGACGATCGACGTGTACCCGCTGCGCCCGAGCCGCAGGAAGTTGTACATCTGCGCCTGGATCATGGCCGAGCCGCGGGAGAAGTTGAAGGTGTACGTGGGCTGGGCCCCACCGAGGTAGTTGACGCTGAAGACGAGGTCCTCGGGGAGCCTGGAGGCGTCGCGGAAGATCAGCCACCCCACGCCCGGGTAGACCAGGCCGTACTTGTGGCCGGACACGTTGATCGAGGCGACCTGCTCCAGGCGGAAGTCCCAGCGCAGGTCCGGCTCCGCGAACGGGGCGATGAAGGCGCCGCTGGCGCCGTCCACGTGCAGCGGGATGTCCCAGCCCTTGTCGGCCTTGACCCGCAGCAGCAGGTCGTTGATCTCCTCGATCGGGTCCGCCTCGCCGATGTGCGTCGTGCCGAGCACGGCCCCGACCGCGATCGTGTTCTCGTCGATGTGCGCCTCGACGTCGGCCGCGTCCAGCACGAACCGGTCGCGCTTCATCGGGATCTTGCGCATCTCGACGTCGAAGTAGTTGGCGAACTTGTCCCACACCACGTGGGTCTCGGCGCCGAAGACCACGTTCGGCCGGTCGGTCGGCAGCCCGGCGGCTCGTCGGCGGTCGCGCCACGCTCGCTTGTGGGCGAGCAGGCCGAGCATGATCGCCTCCGAGGAGCCGATCGTCGCCACCCCGACGACCTGCGTCGAGTCCGGCGCGTGGAAGAGGTCCCCGAGCATGTGCACGCAGGCCTCCTCGATCAGGGAGGCCGCCGGGTACTCCTCGTGGTCGATGTGGTTCTTGCGGAGGGTGTCGTGGATCAGCCTCTCCGCCTGCGGCTCCATCCAGGTCGTCACGAAGGACGCCAGGTTGAGGGTCTCGCGGCCGTCGAGCATCAGGCCCGTGTGCAGCAGCTCGTAGGCCTCGTCCGGCTCGAGGCCGTGGGCCGGGAACGTCCCGCGGTCGATGTGCTCGCGGAAGCTGGGCCGGCCGTGGATCGGGCCGTAGGGGTCGGGCGTCTCGCTCACGTGCGCTCCTCCAGTTCATCCGTCCGGAGCTGCGGCGGACTGCCGTCTCCGGCGGGTACCTGCGGGATCGAACGTATCGCTGTCGAGATCCCTCTGTCCCGGTATGTCTCATCTTGGCGCCCGGTACTCTCCGAGAGATGGCCTGGTACGACCAGACGTTCGTGCAGACCGGCCGGTCGCCCGCGCTGTGGGCGCTCGTCGGCTTCCTCCTGACGTTCGCCCTCGTCCGTACGATCACCCGCCGGATCCACGCGCGCGAGGCCGCTCGCGACGCCTCCGCCGGGGCGGTCAAGGACGTGTACATCGGCGGTGTCCACGTCCACCACCAGGTGTGGGGCATCCTGCTCGTCCTCGTCTACGGCCTGCTCGTCTTCCGCTTCACGCCGGCGTCCCCGTGGATCGACGTCCTCGCCCTCGTGTTCGGGTCGGGCGCGGCCCTGACCCTCGACGAGTTCGCGCTGTGGTTCCACCTGGACGACGTGTACTGGTCGACGGAGGGCCGCAAGTCGATCGACGCCATCCTGGTCGGGGCAGCCCTGGGCGGCGCGATCCTGCTCGGGGTGTCGCCCATCGGGCAGACGCCCACCCGGGGCACGCCGGCGTGGATCTACACCGCCGTGGTCCTGTCGCACATGGCCTGCGCCCTCGTGTGCATCCTCAAGGGCAAGATCGCCACCGGGATCCTCGGGATCGTGGTGCCGGCCCTCGCCTGGATCGGGGCGGTCCGGCTGGCCAAGCCGGGCTCGTGGTGGGCGCGGCGCCGGTACCGCGGCAGGAAGCTCGAGCGCGCCGAGCACCGGTTCGACGCCGCCTACGCGGCCCGGCACGACCGGCTGCGCGACCTGCTCGGCGGCGCCCCCGCCCCCGGCCCCGCCGGTCCCCCGACGGCCGACGGGTAGGATCGACCGATCCCCGCGCGCCCGGCTCTCGTGCTTCCCTGCCCGTCGGCCACCCCCTGACGACCAGCAAGGACCCCGCACGATGACTGCCCCCACCCTCACCGGCCCCGAGCTGACCGACGGCGTCGACGCCGCCGAGCTCGAGGTCTTCCTCCGCGTCGCCGAGCAGATCAGCGCCCTGCCGTCGGACCACCCGCACCTCGCGCTGGCACGCCGAGCGACGTCCGCCCTGTTCAAGGCGGCGAAGAAGCAGCGGCGCGCCGAGAAGCGCGACGCCATCAGCGCCGCGGACCGCGCGGTCATCCACGCGACGGCCACCGGCAGCCCGGGCCGCATCGACGACGAGACCCAGGGCCTCCCGCTGGTGTCCAGCGTCCAGGGCGCCAGCGCCGGCACCCTGCTCAAGGCCCGGCCCTGCTACATCTGCAAAGAGCCGTACGTCGAGGTCGACGCGTTCTACCACCAGCTCTGCCCGGCCTGCGCGCGGCTCAACCACGCCAAGCGCGACGCCCGCACCGACCTCACGGGCAAGCGCGCCCTGCTCACCGGCGGGCGCGCCAAGATCGGCATGTACATCGCGCTGCGCCTGCTGCGGGACGGCGCGACGACGACGATCACCACGCGGTTCCCCCGCGACGCGGCCCGCCGGTTCGCCGCGATGCCCGACAGCGCCGACTGGCTGGACCGCCTGAGCATCGTCGGCATCGACCTGCGCGACCCGGCCCAGGTGGTCGCGCTCGCCGACTCCGTGGCCGCGCAGGGTCCGCTCGACATCCTCATCAACAACGCCGCTCAGACCGTGCGCCGCTCCCCCGGCGCGTACACGCACCTCGCGGACGCCGAGCTCGAGCCGCTGCCCGACCGCCCGCTGCCGCAGATCACCACCTACGGCCGCACCAGCAGCGCCCACCCCATCGCGCTCGCCGGCTCGGTCACCGAGCTGACCAGCATCGCGGCGGGCGCGGGCGTCGACGCGCTGGCGCTCAGCGCCGAGCACGCCTCGCTCGAGCGGCTGGTGGCCGGCACCGCGATCGACGCGGGTGGCCTCGTGCCCGACACGGCGGAGTCGAACAGCTGGGTGCACACGGTCGACCAGGTGGACCCGATGGAGCTGCTCGAGGTGCAGCTGTGCAACCAGACGGCCCCGTTCATCCTGGTCAGCCGGCTGCGGGGCGCCATGCGTGCGACCGACGCGGGCCGCGCCTACGTGGTCAACGTCTCCGCGATGGAGGGCGTCTTCTCCCGCGGCTACAAGGGCCCCGGCCACCCGCACACCAACATGGCGAAGGCCGCGCTCAACATGCTCACGCGGACCAGCGCGACGGAGCTGGCGACCGACGGCATCCTCATGACGAGCGTCGACACCGGGTGGATCACGGACGAGCGCCCGCACCCGACCAAGGTGCGGCTCGCCGAGGAGGGGTTCCACGCCCCGCTCGACCTCGTCGACGGCGCGGCGCGCGTGTACGACCCGATCGTGCGCGGGGAGGCCGGTGAGGACCTGTACGGCTGCTTCCTCAAGGACTACGTGCGCTCGGCCTGGTGACCCGATTTGTCATCCTTGTCATGAATTGATCCCCGCGAGCATCATCGAGGCGGGGGTCGGCGTCGACCGTGACGCCGCTCCCCCACCAGGGGGCGTGACATGGGGACATCGGTGTGGATGTTCAGCGGGGACCGGACCATCCGGTACGACCGCGGGACCGACGCGGCGGACGCGGGCAGGACCGGCCCGACCGCGGCAGAGTGGCACGGGTTCACCGAGGCGGGCTTCGCAGACAGCGTCGACGCCGCGGTGAACTGGCAGAACGGGCGGATCTACTTCTTCCGCGGCGACCAGTACCTGCGCTACGACCTGGAGCCCGACCGGGTCGCGGACGGGTACCCGCGCCCGATCGCCGGGAACTGGCCGGGTCTGGCCGAGGCGGGGTTCACCACCGTCGACGCGGCCATGAACTGGGGCAACGGCAAGGCGTACTTCTTCCGGGGCGACCAGTACGTGCGGTACGACGTCGCCGGGGACACGGCCGACCCGGGGTACCCGCGACCGATCGCCGGGAACTGGCCCGGCCTTGCCGAGGCAGGCTTCGACGGCGTCGACTCCGCGATCGCGTGGGGCAACGGCAAGGCGTACTTCTTCCGCGGCACGTCGTACGTCCGGTACGACGTCCTCGACGGCAGGGTCGACCTCGGCTACCCGCTCCCGATCGCCCTGCAGTGGGCCGGCCTCGGCGCCGCGGGCTTCGGCGGCCCGCTCAAGGCCGTCGTCGACACCTACCAGACCGGTGAGGTCTGGCTGCCCGGCGCCGAGGTCCGCCCCGCCACGGTCGCCGGTCCCCCGTACGTGCCGATGCCGTGGCGCGGCGTCCTGCACACGACCGAGGGCACCACGCTCGACGGCGCCCTGGGCACGCTGGACGCGAAGCGGTCGTGGCCGACGCTCACCATCGAGCCGCTGACCGGCCGGATCGTGCAGCACTACTCCCTCGCGACGGGCGCACGTGCGCTGCGCAGCGCGACCGCCGACCTGGTCAAGAACGCGGCGCGCGCGGTGCAGATCGAGATCGTCGGCAAGGCGGCCGAGACCCCGGGCTGGACCCCGGCGCAGCTCGACATGATCCGGGGCGTCATGCGCTCCATCGAGGCGCTGGTCCCCATCCCGCAGGCGTCGGGCCGGAGCTTCCTCGACAGTGCGGGCGTCAACCACACGCCGGACAACCGGATGTCGGTGGACGAGTGGAAGCGGTTCTCCGGGTGGTGCGGGCACCAGCACGTCCCCGCGGAGACCCACTGGGACCCCGGCGGCATCGACATCGCCACGCTGCTGACCTAGGTCCCGGGAGGCGCAGACGGCGGCCGTCCTCCACGATGAGCGCGTGCATCGTGATCTCACCGCCCACCTCTCCCTCGACGTCACCTCCCCTGCGACACTCGCCTTCGAGCTCGCGGTCTCGACGCAGCTCGCGGTGCAGGAGAGCCTGCGGGTCACGCTCGACGGACGCCCGGTCGAGCCGAAGGAGGTCCCCGACCACCACGGCACGCGCCTGCACGTCGTCCAGGCGGACGTCGGGCGGCTGGTGCTCGACTACTCCGCCTCGGTCGAGGGGCGCGCCACGCCGGTCAGCTCCGACGAGGCGGACCTGCTGCGCTACCTGCGGCCGAGCCGATACTGCGAGTCGGACACCCTGGGGCCGACCGCCTACGCGGAGTTCGCCGGGCTGCGAGGCTTCGACCTGCTCGCCGCCGTGAGCTCCTGGGTGGGCTCGCGCCTCTCGTACGTGCCGGGGTCCAGCCTGCCCACCGACGGCGCGGTCCAGACGCTCCTGGCCCGCAAGGGCGTCTGCCGGGACTACGCCCATCTCGTCATCGCCCTGCTGCGCGCCCTCGACGTCCCCGCCCGGCTGGTGTCGGTGTACGCGCCGGGCCTCTACCCGATGGACTTCCACGCCGTCGCCGAGGCGAACCTCGACGGCCAGTGGTACGTCGTCGACGCCACGACCCTGGCCCCGCGCAGCACGCTGGTCCGGATCGCCACCGGCCGCGACGCGTCCGACACGGCCTTCCTCAACGTGCACCACGGCTACGCCGACCTCGACGAGCTCGAGGTCAGCGCCGTCGTCGACGTCCTGCCGAACGACGACGTGCGGGACCTGGTCACGCTCGGCTGAGCCGGCCGCTGTTAGCCTCCGCAACGTGACGGAAGAGGACGAGACGGTCCCGCGGCCACGCCGGTCGTTCTTCGCCCGCCGGTTCGGCGAGGACGACTTCGGCATCGTGCTCAGCCTGCTGGTCACCGTGTACGTGCTCTACGCGCTGAGCTCGGCCCTGTGGGTGGAGATCACCGTCCTCGTGCTGTACCTGTTCACGCTGGGCCTTGCCGTGCGGACGTCCCGGCCGATGCCCCACCAGAAGCGGTTCGTCCGCGTCGTGCTCGTGGTCGCGGCGGTGATCGCGGTCGTCGCTCTCGCCATCCTGCCGCGGCAGGCGGCGGAGGGCGTGCTCGACCTGCTCGTCTGCGTGATCCTCATGACCGCGCTCGTCGTCATCCTCGACCGGATCCTGCGGCGGACCGCCGTCACCGTGCAGTCCCTCGCCGGCGCGCTGTCCGCCTACCTCATCATCGGGATGTTCTTCGCGAGCCTGTTCGGCTTCATGGACGCCGTCACGCCCGGGCCGTTCTTCGCCGACGGCCAGCTGGCCAACGCGCGGTCGTTCCAGTACTTCTCGTACACCACGCTGACCACGCTCGGGTACGGCGACTACACGGCGGCGCTGTTCCCGGGCCGCAGCATCGCGACGTTCGAGGCGCTCGTCGGACAGGTCTTCCTCGCCGTGCTGGTGGCCCGCCTGGTCGCCGCCTTCCACGGGCGCGCGGAGGTCCTGCCGCCGAAGGGTGCCGAGGGGCCCGTCACAGGTCCGGCAGCGCCCCCCGGCTGAGGTTGGTCACCGTCGCGGTCATCGCCCGGGCCCGGTCCGACGCCAGGAACGCGACGACGTCGCCGACGGCGTCGAGCGTGAGCTCGTCGGCCAGGAGCGGTCCGGGCACGCCGAGCCCGCTCGCCACGGCCTCCTCGAGTGTCAGACCGCGGGCGCGGGCGCTCCGCTCCCACATCTCCCCCGCGTAGGAGCCGTGCGCGATCGACCCCGGGATCGCGTCGGGCCGCACGCACACCACCCGGACGCCCGACGGACCCACGTCCCCGGCGAGCTGACGGGCGAGCGCCTCGACGGCCGCGCACGCCGGGCCGAACCCGTCGGACGGCAGCACGACGCGCGACGCCGTGCTCGACAGCAGCACGACCACGCCGCTGCCGGCCGCGACCATGTGACGCGCCGCGGCCGTGGCCGTGACGAACTGCGTGGTGGCCATCGCCACGAGCGGCTCGAGGAACTCGGCCAGCGACACGTCCCGCAGGCTCGATCCCTGGACGTGGTCCGCGCCGACGGCGTTGACGGCGACGTCGATCCGGCCACGGCTCGCGACGACGCCGGCGAGGTGCGCGTCGACCGCCTCCGGGTCGGTCGCGTCGACGTGTGCGGCGACCGCCGTCCCACCGGACCCGAGGATGTCGCGCTCGAGCCGCTCGAGCCTCTCGTGCGACCGCGCGGCGAGGTGCACGACCGCCCCGTCGCGGGCGAGCGCCCGCGAGATCGCGCTGCCCAGAGCGCCCGTCGCGCCGTACACCACGGCGATCTTCCCGTTCAGCTCCACGGTTCCTCCCTCGTCGTCGACAACCGGATGACGCACGGACCTGCCCACGATCGACAGCCACGTATCTGTCCCCCGACGTCCGCCCCCTTCCGGTCGGACGGGCGCACGTGCGCCCGCGGTCACGACGACGCAACGGCGGGCGGGTGGTCCTGACGGCCCACTCCCAGGGCAGCGTCATCGCCGCAGCCGCCGTGGGCCGCACGTCCGGCCGCGGCGACGGAGGTCGACGCGATGTGCCTCGAGACGACCCCGCCCACACCACCCGGCGGCGCGCTGCCGGGTGGTGTGGACACCGTGCCGCCGGACCCGCGGACGCCGCTGCCGTACCTGTGACCGGTCCGCTCAGGCGGTGATCCCGCTGGTCGACGCGACGACGTCACCGATCTTGCGGGCGAGGGCCTCGTAGAACATCGACAGCGGGAACTCGTCGTCGAGCACGGCGTCCGTGAAGCCCTTCGGCGGCCCGTCGAGCGGCAGGTCGCCGCGCGCCCACGCGGACGCCGGGTGCGGGGTCAGCGTGCCGGACACCAGCGCGTACGCGGCGAGCCAGTGCGCGGTCTTCGGCCGGTCGATCGAGCGCCAGTACAGCTGCTCGATCTGCTCGGCGAGCCCGATGACGGCGTCGGGCACCTGCGGCCAGTCGATGGTGAGCCGCGAGTCCGTCCAGTGCAGCACGTGGTGCTGGTGCAGCCAGGCGAACAGGAGCTGCCCGCCCAGGCCGTCGTAGTTGCGCACCCGCGAGCCCGTGACCGGGAACCGGAACAGGCGGTCGAACAGGATCGCGTACTGCACGTACCGCGCGTGCGGGACGCCCTCGCCCTCGAGTCGCACCGCGGCCCGGAACGCCGTGAGGTCGCAGCGCAGCTCCTCCAGGGAGTACAGGAAGTACGGCATGCGCTGCTTGATCATGAACGGGTCGAACGGCAGGTCGCCGCGCATGTGCGTGCGGTCATGGACCAGGTCCCAGAGGACGAACGTCTCCTCGGCCAGGTGCTGGTCGGCCAGCAGGCGCGCGGCGTCCGGTGGCAGCGCCAGGCGCGTCGTCTCGGCGGCGGCCCGCACGACCCGGCGGAACCGGGCGGCCTCGCGGTCGGCGAAGATGGCGCCCCAGGTGAAGGTGGGCACCTCGCGCACCGCGACCGTCTCGGGGAAGAGCACCGCGGAGTTCGTGTCGTAGCCCGCGGTGAAGTCGAGGAAGGTCACCGGCACGAACAGCGCGTTGCTGAACTGCTCGGCCTCCAGGCGCGCGACCAGGTCGGGCCAGCGCACCTGCAGCAGCACCGCCTCGACCCGGCGGTCCGTGCTGCCGTTCTGCGTGTACATCGGGAACAGGACGAGGTGCGGCAGGCCGTCGACGCGCTGACGCTCCGGGTGGAACGCCACGAGCGAGTCCAGGAAGTCGGGCACCTCGAACCCGCCGTCCGCCCATCGCGTCAGGTCCTTGCCCACGGCGGTGAGGTAGTCCTCGTCCTGCGGCAGCGCGGGCGCCAGCTCGTCGAGCGCGACCCCGAGGGCGTGCACGAGCTCGCGCGCCCGGCCGTGCTGGGCGGGGTCCGGCACCGAGCCGTCGCGCACCTGCATCGCCTGGAGCTCGGTGACGTCGCGCTTCAGCCGGACCCACGCGGGGTGGGTCACCAGGTCGGAGTGGGCGGAGCCGACCGCGTCCGGCGCGGCCGGGCGCGCGGCCCAGACCGCGGCGTTGAGCAGCACCTCCGCCGAACCCGGGACGTCCGCCGTCGCGTCGATGCCGAGCACGAGCACGCCGCCCCGCGCGTCCCGGCGCCCCGCGGCGACGACGTGGCCCAGCGCCTGGTTGCCGGTCGCGGTCCGCAGGAGCGCGCCGGCCTCGGCGTCGAGCGTCGCGCGCACCGGCAGGGTCAGGTCCGTCGTCCACGCGAGCAGGTCGTCCGCGGTGAGGTCGGCGGGCACGAGGGCGACGGGGTCCTGCGCCGCGGCGGGGCGCACCACGATCCCGTGGGAGGCGAGCAGCTCGACGACTGCCGGATCGTCCGCGCCCGAGGTGAGGACGACCGCGGCGGCACCGCCGACGGGCGCCGCCCCCGGCAGCACGAGCACCACGTCGGGATCGTCGTCGGGCCCCACGAACGTCAGGCCGTGGCGCTCGAGGTGCGCGCGGTGGGTGGCCGGCAGATCACCGGTCGCGTGGACGGTCGGGAAGAGCCTCATGCGTCATCTCACCATTCGGACGGCAGCGTTACTGCACGGTACGTTCCGCGCGCCGCCCGGTCAACGATCCCGCCGGTTCCCCCGCGGGCCGCGACCGTCGGCGGGTGAGGACCACGCCGACCACGGCGAGCAGCCCGCCCGCCACTGCGAGCGGCGCGGGCTGCTCGCCGAGCCACCACCAGGAGATCAGCAGGGCGACCACCGGAACGAGGTACAGGGCCACGGTGCTCACCGCGATCGGTGTCCTCCGAACCGCGACGGACCACGCCACGTAGCCCAGTGCGGTCGGCACCAGCCCGAGGTAGACCGCGGAGACCGTCGCGCCGAGCGGCGCGTTCGGCAGGTCGCGCAGCAGCAGCGGCAGCGCCGGCAGGCTGAAGGCGGCGCCCGCCCAGACGCTCCACAGGGTGGCCGAGAAGGCTCCCAGCTCGACGGCGAGAGGTTTGACCACCACGTGGTAGAGCCCTTGGCACGCCGCGGCAGCCAGGACGAGGAGCGCGGCGGCTCCCCCGCCCAGCCCTAGCGACGCCCCGACGAGCACGGCGCCGGCGCAGGCCACGGCCATCCCGGCGACGCGCCCTCGGGCCGACTCGCCGAGCAGCACGGTGGCCGCCACGACCGAGAAGATCGGCGCGGTCGCGATCAGGATGCTCGCGGTGCCGGCCGGGACGCGGACCTCGCCCGCCATGAGGAGCCACTGGTACGCGGTCTGGCCGACGAGTCCCGCCACGGCCACGCGCAGCCACAGCCGGCGCGGCGGCAGGCTGACCGGGCGCACGACGGCGACGGCCGCGAGGGCGCCGGCCGCGACGAGCAGTCGGGCGAGCCCGAGTGCCCACGGGCTGTAGCCGTCGAGCCCGGTGGTGATCGCCGGGAACGCGGATGCCCACGTGACCACCGTGACAGCGAGGGCGAGTGGTCCGACGGTGCGCGGCGCGATGATCACGAGCCCCAGCCTGCGCCCCTCCAGGTATGACTACCACTACACGTCGGAGCCTGAGGCGTTAGGCTGGCTTCATGCTCGACCCTCGCCGGCTCCAGGTGCTCGCCGCCGCCGTCCAGGAGCAGTCGCTCGCCCGGGCCGCCAGGTCGCTCGGCATCACGCCCTCGGCGGCCAGCCAGGCGATCGCCGCGCTCGAGGCGCAGACCGGTGCCGCACTGCTCGTCCGCGGCGCTCGTGGCGTCCGCCCCACGCCGGCCGGGGAACGGCTCGCGGCGCACGCGCGCGCCGTCTTGGCGCACCTCGAGCTCGCGGAGTCCGAGATCACCGGCGCGGGCGGCACCACCGTGCGGCTCGCCGCATTCCCGACGGCCATGGCCACGCTGGTCCCCGACGCGCTCGCCGCGCTGCGGCCGGACCATGCACAGGTCGAGTGCGAGCTCGTCGAGCTGGAGCCCGACCCGGCCCGGACCGCCCTGCGGGACGGCACGGTCGACCTCGCCCTGGTCTCGCACTCGGCCCTGGCGTTCCCCGACGACCGGCCCGGTTGGCACGTCGAGCACCTCCTCGACGAGCAGATGCTCCTCGCCGTCGCCACCGACCACCGGCTGGCCGCGGCGGGCGGGGCCGACCTGCGCAGCACGGCCCGCGAGGACTGGATCCTGCAGGCGCCGGGCTCGCCGTGCCAGCAGATCATGATGCGCGCCTGCGGCGAGGCGGGCTTCGCGCCCCGCGTGGTGGCGTCCTGCAGCGACTACCGCTCGATGCTGAGGCTCGTCGCGACGGGACAGGGCGTCGCGCTGGTCCCCGAGCTGGCGACGGTGCATATGCCGCTCGACGGCGTCCGCCTGCTCGCGGTCCGTCGACCGGTCCTGCGCCGCGTCAATGCGGTGCTCCGGTCCGACCGACCGCGCTCCCCGGGAGTCAGCGCCGTCGTCGAGTCGCTCCGCGGGGCCGCTCGCCTCCGGGGCTGACCGCTCGCGTCAGTCGGTGTCGACGGGCCGTCGCGCGACCAGCAGGTGGTGCGGGTGCACGCGGCCCGCGTCGAGCCTCCGCAGCTCGACCTCGAGACCGAGCTCGGTGAGCCACCCGGCCATCGTGCGCGGGTCCACGAAGTCGAAGGACGACCCCTCGGTGATCCGCAGGATCTTGACCGACACCGTCTCCTGCAGCGTGTTCCACCGGACCTTCCACGCCGGCTCGGTGCCCATCTCCTTGACCACGATCCGGCCGCCCGGCGCCAGCGCGAGCACGGCCTCGGCGAGCAGCGCGCGCTGCTGCTCGGCGCCGAGAAGGTAGAGGACGTCGACGAACACGACCGCGTCCCACGGACCGTCCGGGACGGCCCCGTCGGGCGCGCTGCGGAACTCGAGGCGGTCCACACCGCCCGCTGCGGCCACCGCGGCGTCGATCTTGTGGGTGTCGATGTCCACGCCGAGCACCTCGCGGCCCGGCCCGGCGAACGCCGCGTAGGCGCTGAACAGCCCGTGCCCGCAGCCGATCTCCAGGACACGCCCGGCCGCGGGCAGCGCCTCGGCGATCGGCGGGAACGGCGCGCTGAACCAGCGGACGTGCACGTGCAGCCGCACGCCCGCGGACGCGGAGCGGTAGAGCCCGAGCGCGCGGCGGCCGGCCGCGTCCGGGCGACGGCGGGCGGGGCGGCGGCGGGCGGGGCTGCTCATGACGCCGCACCGTACTGGTCGAGCGCGCCGAACCCGCCGAGCGTGTAGCCGGCGGTCGCGATCGCGGCGCGCACCTGCGGGTCGACGAGCATCGCGAGCTCGTCGGCCCACTGGTAGTCCCACGTGAAGCGGCGCAGGTCGGGGTCGCCCGGCACCGCGGGGTGACTGTTGATCTCGAGCGTGGGCGCACCCCGGCGCGCCGCGTCGGCAAGGGTCCGCCCGAAGCGGGCGGCGTCCAGGCGGCCGGCCTCGTCGAGCCCCGCGTAGTCCACGGTCGTCGCCCGTCCGGCCGCGCGCAGCGTCACGCGGGTCCGGCGGGCGAGCGCGCGGACCCCCAGCCCGACCGGCCCGTGCGCGTGGCTGCCCGGCAGGCGCACGGCGGGGACGCCCGACGCCCTCGCGAGGTCGGCCACCACGGCCCCGACGGCCGGCCAGAGGTGCGTGTGCTGGTGCGTGTCGACGTGCGTGACCGGCACCCCGACGCCCAGGACGCGCTGCAGCTGGGCGTCGAGCTCGCGGCGCACGTCGTCGGGGTCGATGCGGCCGGCCAGCCCGCGCAGGACGACGGTGCGGTAGCTCAGCGGGAGGGCGCCGGCCTTGTCCACGAGCGTGGGGATCTCGCGCGCGGACAGCAGCGGCGGGTCCTCACCCACCAGGGCGAGGTGGGCCCCCAGCTCGAGCGTCGGCAGCTCGCGGACCATCGCGGCGGCGTCGTCGAACGCCTGCCCGACGGCGAGCAGCGACGTCGCGGTGACGACGCCGTCCTCGTGCGCGCGCCGGACCGCGGCGTTGACCCCACGGGTCAGCCCGAGGTCGTCCGCGGTGACGATCAGCAGGCGGGTCATGACGGCCGCGACGGCCCCGTCACCGGCACGACGTCCTTGAGCTCGCTGCGCAGGCGCGCCATCTCGAGGACCATCGCCTTGATGACGCCGAACGACGAGAGCGTCGAGACGCCCCGGGTCCGCGGGAAGTAGTCGACCCCGATCTGCAGCACCTGGAAGCCGGACCGCTGCGCGCGGATGACCAGCTCGGCGTCGATGAACGACCCCTCGCTCTTCAGCGTGACGTGGTCGAGCACCCGGCGCCGGCACAGCTTGAAGGCGAAGTTGATGTCCCGCACCCGGGTGCCGAAGACCAGCTGCACGAGGCCGTTGTAGAAGAACGAGTACACCGCGCGCCGCGGTCCCTCGCCGGTCCGGTCGAGCCGGTACGCGCTGACCATGTCAACCTCGTAGGTCTCGAGCACCCGCAGCGCGCGCACCAGCTCCGTCATCTCGAACGGCAGGTCGGCATCGGTGTAGAGGACGACGTCGCCGGTGGCCGCGGCGAAGCCGCTCTTGAGGGAGCCGCCGAGCTTGCGGTTCTGCGCGTGGTGCACGACGCGGACGTGGTGGTCCTCGGCCGCCATCTCGTCGGCGATCCGGGGCGTGGCGTCCGTCGACGCGTCGTCGACCACGATGAGCTCGTAGTCGAGGATCTGGCCGGCCTCGACCAGCTCGACGCAGACCCCGCGCGCCGCGGCCACCGCGCGCTGGATGTACTGCTCCTCGTTCCACATGGGGAAGAAGATCGAGAGCTTCTCGAAGGGCTGCCTGGTGGCAGGTGCTGCGGGCACGTGGACTCGGGCCTCTCGACGGGAACGTGGCGGCGGGAGCGTCGGCATGCAACCTCGGCGCCCGCGTGGAGCATAGGGTTTCCGCGGCGAGCCCGGAGCGATGACCACGCCCGGCTGGACGAGGGGGTCATGTCGGTGGGAGCTGCACTGCTCTGCGTGGCGGGTGCCGCCCTGTGCTCGGGGACCGCGATCGTGCTCCAGGCCGTGGCGGTCCGACGGCTGCCGAAGGAGTCGCGTCTCGACGCCGCGCTGGTCGGCGGACTCGCGCGGAACCCGGTCTACCTGGCGGCCCTCGTCCTGGTGGCCACCGGCTTCGTCCTGTCGTTCGTCGCCCTGCAGACCTTGCCCCTGTTCGCCGTCCAGGCGGGTCGGGCGTCCAGCCTGGCCGTCGCCGCGCTGCTCGCCGTCGCCGTGCTGGGCGCGCGGCTGCGCTGGACCGACTGGCTCGGCCTCGCGGGGCTCGGTGCGGGCCTGGTGATCCTCGCGTCCGCGGTGGAGTCGCAGAAGGCCTCGGACGTCGGCGCGGCCGCGACCTGGATCGTGGTCGGCGGCACCGTGGCGCTCGTCGTCGGCACGGCCGTCACGGCCCTGGGAGCGCCGACCCGACGACGCGGACTGGTGCTCGCCGTCCTCGCCGGGCTCGCCTTCGCCGTCCTCGCGCTCGGCGCGCACACCGCGACCAGCTGGGCGCCGCTCGACCTGGTCACCGACCCCGTCGTCTGGTGCGCCGCGGTGTCCGGCGGGCTCGGGCTCGCGGCGTCTGCGCTCGCCCTGCGCCGGGCCCCCGTCGTCGCCGTGACCGCCCTCATGGTCGGCGTGGAGACCGTCGCCGGCGCGCTCCTGGGGATCGCGCTCGCGGGCGACCGTCCGGCGCCCGGAGCCGCCGTCGCGGCCGCGCTCGGGTTCGTCCTGGTGCTCGTCGGTGCGACCGTGGTCGCCCGGTTCGGTGCCCCGGAGAGCGTCGACGCGGCGGTGTCAGGGGTGTAGCCGCGGCCCGGCCTGCCACGCGTCCCACGCGCTGCGCAGGATGTCGGTCATGCCCGCGCGCGCCGTCCAGCCCAGCTCGTCGCGGGCGCGCTCGACGGCTCCGACCACGCGCGCCGGGTCGCCGTCCCGCGGGCCGAGCACCTGCGGCGTCGTGTCGAGCCCGGTGACGGTGCCCAGCAGCTCGAGCACCGTGAGCACGGAGACGCCGCGGCCCATGCCGATGTTGAACGCGTCCGAGCGCAGCCCGTCGCCCTCCAACCGGTCGAGCGCGACGACGTGGGACTCGGCGAGGTCCACCACGTGCACGAAGTCGCGCACGCAGCTGCCGTCCGGCGTCGGGTAGTCCGCGCCGAACAGCTCCGGCGGCAGCCCGCGGGCCAGCCGGTCGAACACGCGCGTGACCAGGTTGGCCACGACGTCGTCACCGAGCTCGGACGCTCCCGCACCCGCGACGTTGAAGTACCGCAGCGACACCGCTCGCAGACCCGTGGCGCCGGCGGCGGAGCGGACCAGCAGCTCGCCGGCGAGCTTGGTCCGGCCGTAGGGGTTGATCGGGACGAGCGCGTCGTCCTCGTGCACCATGCCCGTCGTCGGGCAGCCGTACACCGCCGCCGACGAGGAGTACACGAGCACCCCGACCCCGGCGCGCTGCATCGCGTCGAGCACGTGGGCCAGGCCGCCCACGTTCTGGGCGTAGTACCAGAGCGGACGGACGACCGACTCGTCCACCCGCTTGCGGGCCGCGAGGTGCACGACGGCAGTGACGGCGTGGTGCCGCATCGCCGCGACCAGCGCAGGCACGCACCGCGGGTCGGCCAGGTCGAGGCGCTCGAGCGGGACGTCACCGAGCCGCGACCGCCGCCCCGTGCTCAGGTCGTCGACCACCAGCACGTCCCGACCCGCCGCGCGCAGCGCCCGGACCACGTGCCCACCGATGTAGCCGGCTCCCCCGGTCACCAGGACGGTCATGACACCTCGAAGGAGATGCCGAAGAGCACGGTCAGGACGACCAGGAGCACGCCGCTCAGGGCGAGCACGCCGGTGCGCAGCGCCCGCGACCGGAGGCCCGCGAGGAAGTCCCCGGCGGCCGCGACCACCGGGAAGGCCGCGAGCGCGTACCGACCGGTCCCCATGAAGTCGTCGGTGCCCACGATGGGGATGAGGAGCACCACGGCGGCGTAGGCGAGGTAGCCCCAGCCGAACAGCCGCCAGACCCGCGGCAGGAGCAGCACGGCGAGGACGCACACGATCGCCTGCAGCGTCAGCAGGGCCGCCGTGCGGTAGTGCCCGTCGCGGACCAGCTCGACGTACCCCAGCTTGAACCAGGTGTGCGGGCCGACCCCCTGGTCCCAGCCGGGCGCGGACTCCACGTGCACGAACGCCAGCGGGTCGCCGTACGCCAGCCAGAGGTAGCCCGACCACAGGGCGAGCCCGAGGACGGACAGCAGGACCCCGAGCTGCGGCAGCCGGACGTGTCGGAGTGCTCCCACCAGGTCGCGCCAGCCGACCGGGAGGCTGGGGTCGGTCCGGCGGTCCTGGGCCACGATCTCCAGCGTCCGCACGACCAGGCCGACCACGACCGCGGTGCCCACGGGCCGGCCGGCGGTGGCGAGGGCGCCCACCAGCCCGGCGGCGACGTACCAGCGGCGGTCCAGGAGGAGGAACGCGCCGATGGTGCAGAGCATGAAGAGCGAGTCGGCGTAGACGGCGCCGTAGAGGAACATCGCGTACGGGTAGACCAGCAGGAGCGCGATCGCGAGCGTCGCGGACCGACGCGGGAGCCGGTCCCAGGCCCAGCGGCCGAACACGAGCGCCGTCGCGAGCCCGGCGAGGACGCCGACGAGGGTTCCCGCGAGCTGGTCGTCGCCCAGCACGGTGCCGACCGCGCGCACGGTCAGGGGGTAGACGGGGAAGAACGCGATGCTCGACTGCTGACCGGGGACGTAGTCGTACCCCTGGGTCACGATCCGCAGGTACCAGCCGGCGTCGTAGTGGAACCAGCCGTCGAGCCAGGCCGGGCCGGTGAGCGTCGGGTCCAGGTCGGGCGCGCGGCGGTACGGGTTCGCCAGCGTCACCACCACGGTGAGGACGGCGGCCACCGCCAGGAACGCGACCGTGACGAGCTTCCAGGGGTACGGGTCGACCCCGGCGACGGTCGTCGTCGACCGCGCCTCGCCCTTCTCACGGCTCCCCGCGCCCACGTCGGCCCCCGTCGCCCCCGTCCACTGCAGTCGCAGTGCCCGGGCGGAAGCATAGAGCCCCCAGCGCGGCACTCGGGCCGGCTTGCCCGCGCGGTCGGGTGATCGCGCCGCCACACTGTTCCGATGCGAACCCTGGGTGTCGAGGAGGAGTTCCTGCTGGTCACGCCCGAGGGCAGACCGACGTCGGTCGCGGTCACCGTGCTGCGGCACGCCGCCGCGGCGGACGGGGCGGCCAGCGACGAGCCGGGCGGTGACGTCGAGAAGGAGTTCAAGCAGGAGCAGATCGAGACGTCCACCCCGCCGCGTGCCGACCTGGGCGAGCTCGCCGCCGAGATCCGCGCGGGCCGCGAGCGCACCGACGCGCTCGCCCGGCTCGCGGGTGCACGCATCGCCGCACTGGCGTCGGCGCCGCAGGTCGTGGAGTCCACCGTCCTGCCCGACAAGCGCGCGTACGCCATCCGGGCGGAGTTCGCGCAGACCGCTCGTGACCAGCTCACCTGCGGATGCCACGTGCACGTGGAGATCGCCGACGAGGACGAGGGCGTCCGGATCCTCGACCACCTGCGCCCCTGGAACTCCGTGCTGCTCGCGCTGAGCGGCAACAGCCCGTCGTGGCAGGGCAGCAGCACCGGCTACGCGTCGTACCGGTCGCAGGTCTGGGGGCGATGGCCGACGGCCGGCCCGACCGCGCCGTTCGGGGACGCGGCGGGGTACCGCGCGGTCATCGACGACCTGCTGCGCTCCGGGGCGATCCTGGACGAGGGGATGGTCTACTTCGACGCCCGCCTCTCCTCGCGCTACCCCACCGTCGAGGTGCGCGTCGCGGACGTCTGCCTGGACGCCGACGACGCCGCGCTCCAGGCGGCCCTCGTGCGGGCTCTGGCGGACACGGCCGGCGAGCCGGCGCCCCAGCCGCGCACCGAGCTGCTGCGCGCGGCGACGTGGCGGGCGGCCCGGTCGGGCCTCACGGGCGACCTGGTCAGCCCACGCTCGGGCAAGCCGCTGCCCGCCGCCGAGGTGGTGGCCGAGCTGGTCGAGCACGTGCGCCCGGCGCTGACCGCGTCGGGCGACCTCGCGTGGGTGGAGCGCCAGCTCGCCACGGTGCTCCGGCGCGGCAACGGAGCGATCCAGCAGCTGGGCTGGCGCGCCGAGGGTGCCGACGACGACGACGTGGTCCGCCGCGCGGCCGAGCGCACGCTCGCCTGAGCGCTACAGCAGGTCCGCCAGCGGCACGTCGGGATCGGCGAGCCGGTCGCGGTCCACGACCGCCTGCGAGCGGATGAGCGCCTGCACGTCGTCCACCACGTCCCAGACGTTGACGTTCATGCCGGCCAGCACGCGCCCCTCGCGCCGCCAGAACGCGATGAGCTCCCGGCCCTGCAGGTCGCCGCGGACGACCACCTCGTCGTACCCGTGGGACCCGACGTACCCGGCGTACTCCATGCCGAGGTCGAACTGGTCCGTGAAGAAGTAGGGCAGCGCGTCGTACGGCTGGTCCGCGCCGGCGATCGTCGCCGCCGCGGTCGCGGGCTGGTTGAGCGCGTTCGCCCAGTGCTCGACCCGGACGTGCGTGCCCAGCAACGGGTGGTGCGCCCGGGCGATGTCGCCGACCGCGAGGACGTGCGGGTTCGACGAGCGCAGGTGGGCGTCCACGACGACCCCGTCCTCGACGTGCAGCCCCGCACCCTTCGCCAGGTCCACCCGCGGCGCCGCGCCGATCCCCACCACCACCAGGTCGGCGTCGACCAGGGTGCCGTCCGCCAGCTCCACCGCGCCGACGTGCGTGCCGTCGCCGCCCGCGACGATCTCGAAGACCTCCGTGCGGGTCCGCAGGTCGACGCCGTTCTCCCGGTGCAGCTCCGCGAACATCGCCGCCAGCTCCGGGCCGAGCACGCCGAGCAGCGGCAGCGGGTCGCGCACCAGCACGCTGACCGTGCAACCGGCGGCCCGCGCCGCGGCGGCGACCTCCAGCCCGATCCAGCCGCCGCCGACGACCACGACGTGCTTGCCGGCGGTGAGCAGGGCGCGCAGGCGGTCGCTGTCGTCGATCGTCCGCAGCTGGACCACCCCCGCGAGCCCGCCGCCGGGGACATCGAGCCGGCGCGGCTCGGAACCGGTCGCGAGCACCAGGTGGTCCCACGCGGTCCGGGTGCCCGAGCCGTCGATGACGTCGCGCGCCGCCAGGTCGATCGAGGTGACCGTCGTGCCGAGGCGCAGCTCGACGTCGTGCGCCGCGTACCAGTCCACGGGGTGCACGAACGCGCCGTCGCGCTCCTCGCTGCCCTGCAGGTAGCCCTTGGACAGGGGTGGCCTCTCGTACGGGCGCTCGGTCTCGGTGCCCAGGAGCACGACGCGGCCGTCGTAGCCGCGCTCCCGCAGCCCCTCGACCGTCTTCGCGCCGGCCAACCCGCCACCGACGACCACGACCTGACCGGTCACGGCTGTCCTCCCTCTCGTCGGACGACCGGAGGGCGGGTCCCCGACCTCGGTGCCGAAGGCCAGCGCACCAGGTCGCGGGTCCGGATGCAACGGCTGCGGTGTGTCGAACTCCACCCGGACGAACCCGACGCACCCCGCGCCAGATGGACGCCCGACTGGCACCCTGGCATGCATGCTGATGTGGCCGGGACGCCCCTACCCGCTGGGCGCCACCTACGACGGGACAGGGACGAACTTCGCCCTCTTCTCGGAGGTGGCCGAACGAGTCGAGCTCTGCCTGTTCGCCGACGACGGCACCGAGACTCGGGTGGACCTGACCGAGGTCGACGCGTTCGTGTGGCACGGGTTCCTGCCGGCGATCGCCCCCGGGCAGCGCTACGGCTACCGCGTGCACGGTCCGTACGACCCGGCGCAGGGCCAGCGCTGCAACCCGAACAAGCTGCTGCTCGACCCCTACGCCAAGGCGATAGACGGCCAGATCGACGGCGACCCCTCGCTGTACTCGTACCGGTTCGACGCGCCCGACGAGCGCAACGACGACGACTCCGCAGGCCACACGATGACCTCCGTCGTGATCAACCCGTACTTCGACTGGGGCCACGACCGCCCGCCGCAGCACGAGTACCACGAGTCGGTCATCTACGAGGCGCACGTGCGCGGCCTGACGATGCAGCACCCCGCCATCCCCGAGGAGCTGCGCGGCACCTATGCGGGCATGGCGCACCCCGCCGTCATCGAGCACCTCACGTCGCTCGGCGTGACGGCCGTCGAGCTCATGCCCGTGCACCAGTTCGTCAACGACCCGTCCCTCGTCGAGAGGGGCTTGTCGAACTACTGGGGCTACAACACCATCGGGTTCTTCGCCCCGCACAACGGCTACGCGGCGTTCCAGCACGCCGGCCAGCAGGTGCAGGAGTTCAAGGCGATGGTCAAGGAGCTGCACGCCGCCGACATCGAGGTCATCCTCGACGTGGTCTACAACCACACCGCCGAGGGCAACCACATGGGCCCGACCCTGAGCTTCCGGGGCCTGGACAACGCCAACTACTACCGGCTCGTCGACGAGGACCAGGCGCACTACTTCGACACCACGGGCACCGGGAACTCGCTGCTGATGCGGTCGCCGCACGTGCTGCAGCTGATCATGGACTCGCTGCGCTACTGGGTGCTGGAGATGCACGTCGACGGCTTCCGCTTCGACCTGGCGGCCACGCTCGCCCGGCAGTTCCACGAGGTCGACCGCCTGTCCGCGTTCTTCGACCTCGTCCACCAGGACCCGGTCGTCTCGCAGGTCAAGCTCATCGCCGAGCCCTGGGACGTCGGTGACGGCGGCTACCAGGTGGGCGGGTTCCCCCCGCTGTGGTCGGAGTGGAACGGCAAGTACCGCGACACGGTCCGGGACTTCTGGCGCGGCGAGCCGTCGACGCTGGGCGAGTTCGCCAGCCGCCTGTCGGGGTCCTCGGACCTGTACGAGCACACCGGCCGCCGCCCGATCGCAAGCGTGAACTTCGTGACGGCCCACGACGGCTTCACGCTCACCGACCTCGTGTCCTACAACGAGAAGCACAACGAGGCGAACGGCGAGGGCAACAAGGACGGCGAGAGCCACAACCGGTCCTGGAACTGCGGCGCGGAAGGACCGACTGACGACGCCACGATCACTGCCCTGCGCTCGCGGCAGCGCCGGAACTTCCTCACGACGCTCCTGCTCTCGCAGGGCGTCCCGATGATCGCCCACGGCGACGAGCTGGGCCGCACCCAGCAGGGCAACAACAACGTCTACTGCCAGGACGGCCCGCTCTCCTGGGTGGACTGGGACCTCGACGAGGACAAGACCGACCTGCTGGAGTTCACGCGCCGGCTCGTGCGACTCCGGCAGGACCACCCCGTGTTCCGACGCCGTCGCTTCTTCGCCGGCCAGCCGGACCTCTCGGACCAGTCCGACCTCCTGGACCTGGCCTGGCTCGCGCCGGACGGCCACCGCATGCGCGACGAGGCCTGGGGTGCGGACCACGCGCGCGCGGTGATGGTGTTCCTCAACGGCGACGCGATCCTCGAGCCCGACCTGCGCGGCCAGGAGATCGTGGACGACAGCTTCCTCGTGCTGTTCAACGGGCAGCCCGACGCCGCCACGTTCACGCTCCCCCAGAACCAGTTCGGGGACGTGTGGACGGCCGTGGTGGACACGGACTCGCAGATCGAGGCCGGCAGCACGGTCGCGGCCGGCACCACCCTGGAGCTCCGGGAGAAGTCGATCATCGTGTTCACCCGTCCCTCGATCCTTCCGTCGCCGACGTCGTCAGGCATCGGTGCGGTGGCGACGGCGTCGAGCGAGGCGGCCAAGCAGACGAGGGGCCGCAAGCACGGGGAGTCGGCGGACGAGAAGCCGAAGCGACGCACCACCCGGCCGCGCCCGTCCGCATGAGCGACCCGCGCCCGACCCCGACCCGCCGGCTGCCGACGGCGGGCAAGCCGGTGCCGACGTCGACCTACCGCGTCCAGCTGGGCGAGGACCTCACGCTGGACGACGTCGCGCGGCGCGTGCCGTACCTGGCGTCGCTCGGCGTGACGCACGTGTACCTCTCGCCGATCCTGCGCGCCGCTCCCGGATCGACCCACGGGTACGACGTGGTCGACCACGACGAGATCGCGCCCTCGCTGGGCGGGCTGCCCGCGCTGCGCCGGCTGGCGGACGCGGCCCACGACGCGGGCCTCGGCCTGGTGCTCGACATCGTGCCCAACCACATGGCGGTGCCGACCCCGGTCTGGCACAACCGCGCCCTGTGGTCGGTGCTCGCCGAGGGGCCTGACTCCGCCTACGCCGACTGGTTCGACGTGGACTGGTCCGCGGGCGACGGCGCGGTGCTCATGCCCGTGCTCGGCGACCGCATCGGGGCGGTCCTCGGCCGCGACGAGCTGCAGCTGGACGAAGTCGAGATCCCGGGCGAGGGCACGCGGACCGTCCTGCGCTACCACGACCACGTGTTCCCCGTCCGTCCGGGCACGGAGTCGCTGGCGCTGGCGGAGCTGGTCGAGCGGCAGCACTACCGGCTGGCGTACTGGCGCGTGGCCGACGAGGAGCTCAACTACCGGCGCTTCTTCGACGTCGGCACCCTGCTCGCGGTGCGGGTCGAGGACCCCGCGGTGTTCGACGCCACGCACGCGCTCGTCCTGTCCCTGCTCGCGGACGGCACCATCGACGGCCTGCGGATCGACCACCCCGACGGCCTCGCCGACCCCGGCGGCTACCTCGCCCGGCTGCGCGACGCGAGCGGGGGCGCCTGGGTGGTCGTCGAGAAGATCCTCGAGGGCGACGAGACGCTCCCCCCCGACTGGGAGACGGCCGGCAGCACGGGGTACGAGGCGCTGTGGCGGATCCAGCAGACGTTCGTCGACCCGGGCGGCGCCGCGGTGCTCGGTGCCGTCATGCACCGGCTCACGGGCGACACGTCGGACGCGTTCCCGGCGATCGCCGAGCGGGCCAAGCGCGAGATCGTCGACGGCCCCCTCTACGCCGAGGTGCACCGGCTGACGTCGCTCGCCGCGGACATCTGCCGCGGCGACCTGCGGCTGCGCGACCACACCTGGCGCGCGCTCGAGGACTGCCTCATCGAGCTGCTCGTCGCGTTCGACCGCTACCGCGCGTACGTCGTCCCCGGCGAGCCCGTGCACCCGGAGTCGCTCGAGGTCATGCAGACGGCGGCCGCGCACGCGCGCGCCCGGCTGTCGCCGGAGCGCGGCGCGACCATGGACGTCGTCGTCGACCTCCTGCTGGGCCGCGAGGTCGGCAGCGCCGGGCGCACCCGGGGTCCGCGCCGGGACGAGCTCGTCGTCCGGTTCCAGCAGACCTGCGGTGCCGTGATGGCCAAGGGCGTCGAGGACACCGCGTTCTACCGCTGGACCCACCTGACCGGGCTCTGCGAGGTCGGCGGAGCGCCCGAGCAGTTCGCCCTGACGCCCACCGACCTGTCCGCCTGGGCGGCGGAGCAGCAGGTGTCCGCGCCGCTCGGGATGACCACCCTGTCCACGCACGACACCAAGCGCGGCGAGGACACCCGGTCGCGCCTCGGCGTGCTGAGCGAGCTGCCCCGCGAGTGGTCCGTCCTCGTCGACGCTCTGCGGGCGGCGTCGGCCCCCTACCGCAGCGCGCTGCTCGACGGGCGGACCGAGTACCTCCTGTGGCAGACGCTCGCGGGCACGTGGACGGACGCCGGCCCGATCACCGAGGACAGGCTGGTCGAGTACCTCACCAAGGCGATCCGCGAGGCCAAGAGCCGCACCACGTGGACCGCGCCCGACGAGGCGTACGAGCGGGCGGTGCTCGACGCCGCGCGGCAGGCGCTGGTCGACCCCGTCGTCGCGGGGCTGCTGGGCGACTGGGAGGTCCGCACGCGCCCGGCGGTCCGCGCCGCGACGCTGGGCAGCAAGCTGGTCCAGCTGACGCTGCCGGGGGTCGCCGACGTCTACCAGGGCACCGAGGTCCCGAACCCCGTGCTGGTCGACCCCGACAACCGTCGGCCCGTCCCCCTGGAACCGCTGGTCACCAGGCTCGCGCGGCTCGACGACGGTGCCGGCCCCCGGGACCTCGCCGACGAGAAGCTGCTGGTCACCTCCCGCGCGCTGCGGCTGCGCCGGTCGCTGCCCGAGGCGTTCGTCGGCCCCGAGAGCGGGTTCCTGCCGCTGGCGCACTCCTCAGGGCACTCGCTCACCTACGCCCGGACGGTGGGTGGCCACGCGCGCGTGGCCGTGGTCGCCACGCGCCTCGCGGCCGCCGTCGACCGCCTCGGCGGCTGGTCCGACCACACCGTCGCCCTGCCCGAGGGCGACTGGCACGACGTGCTCACCGACCGGCCCGTCACGGGCGGCGTGGTGGACGTCGGTCCGCTGCTCGACCGGCTGCCGGTGGCCCTGCTCGTGCGGGCCGAGGGCTGACCGGGATGCTTCCCCGGGTCTGGGCGCCGTCGGCGTCGCACGTCGACCTCGTGCTGGACGACGGGCGGCACCCGATGTCGATCGACGACGGCGGCTGGTGGTCCGTCGACCGGGACCTGCCGCACGGCACCGACTACGCGTTCGCGGTCGACGGCGGCGAGCCCCGGCCCGACCCGCGCAGCGCCTGGCAGCCGGCGGGCGTGCACGGGCCCAGCCGCGTCTACGACGCCGGGTCGTTCGGCTGGACCGACGACGGCTGGGCCGGCGTCGACGCCCGCGGTCACGTCACCTACGAGCTGCACGTCGGGACGTTCACGTCCGGCGGCACCCTGCTCTCCGCCATCGACCACCTCGACGACCTGGCCTCGCTCGGCGTCGACCTGGTCGAGCTCCTGCCGGTCGCGCCGTTCAGCGGCGTGCACGGCTGGGGCTACGACGGCGTGGCCACGTTCGCCGTGCACGAGCCCTACGGCGGTCCGGCGGCGCTGCAGGCGTTCGTCGACGCCGCGCACGCCCGCGGCCTCGGCGTCTGCCTGGACGTCGTGCACAACCACATGGGCCCGTCCGGCAACTACCTCGGGGAGTTCGGCCCGTACTTCACCGACGACCACCAGACCCCGTGGGGCTCCGCGATCAACCTCGACGGCGACGGGTCGCCCGAGGTGCGCCGCTGGGTGTGCGACAGCGCGCTGCGCTGGTTCCGCGACTTCCACGTGGACGCCCTGCGCCTGGACGCCGTGCACGCGCTGATCGACCACTCGGACCGGCACCTGCTCGCGCAGCTGTCCGACGAGGTCGCCGCGCTCTCCGAGGCCCTGGGCCGGCCGCTCTCGCTCGTCGCCGAGTCCGACCTCAACGACCCGGTCTCCGTCACCCCGACCACCGAGCACGGCTGGGGCATGACCGCGCAGTGGGACGACGACGTGCACCACGCCATCCACGCCCTGGTGACCGGCGAGCGCCACGGCTACTACGGCGACTTCGGCAGCCCGGAGGTCCTGCGCAAGGCGCTGACCAGGGTGTTCGTGCACGACGGCGGCCTCTCGACGTTCCGCGGCCGCGACTGGGGCCGTCCCGTGCCGCCCGGGACCGACGGCCACCGCTTCGTCGTCGCGGCGTCGACGCACGACCAGGTGGGCAACCGCGCGCTCGGCGACCGCCCCTCGGCGCGCCTGGACCCCGGCCGCCTCGCCGTCGAGGCCGCGCTGGTCCTGCTGTCCCCGTTCAGCCCGCTGCTCTTCATGGGCGAGGAGTGGGGCACCCGCACGCCCTGGCAGTTCTTCACCGACCACCCGGAGACCGACCTGGCGGCCGCCGTCCGCGACGGCCGGCGCCGCGAGTTCGGCGGCCACGGCTGGGAGGTGCTCTACGGCGGCGACATCGAGGTCCCGGACCCGCAGGACCCGGCGACGTTCCGGGGCTCCGTGCTCACGCGCGAGGAGCTCGACGACCCGGCCCACCCGGAGCACGCGCGCCTGCTCGACTGGTACCGGACGCTCATCGCCGTCCGCCGGTCCGTCCCCGACCTCGCCTCGGGCGACCTGGCGGCCACCGACCTGGTCTGGGGCGGCGCCTCCGAGCGCGACCAGGAGGACGTGCCCTGGGACGGCTGGATGGTGCTGCACCGCGGGTCGGCGCGCGTCGTGATCAACCTGTCCGGCGAAGAGGTCGCGGTGCCCGTGCACACCGACGACGCGCTCGACGCCGTGGCGGCGTGGGACCCGGCCTCGCTCGAGCCGACCCCGGGCGGCGCGCTGGTCCTGACGCCCCCGCGCTCGGTCGTGGTCCTCGCCTGACGGTCAGGCGACGAGCGCGGCGCCGTCCGCCGCGAGCGAGCCCAGCCGCGACAGCGCGCGGTAGTACTTCTTGCGGTACCCGCCGGCGAGCATCTCGGGCGAGAACAGGTCCCGCTCCCCCGCGCCGCCCAGCAGCACCGGGACGTCGCGGTCGTAGAGCCGGTCCACCAGCACGACGAGCCGCAGGGCGACGTCCTGCGTGGGCACGGGCCGCACGCCCGTGAGCGCGACGAGCCCGACGCCGTCCAGCAGGGCGCCGTAGCGGCTCGGGTGGACGGTCGAGAGGTGCGCGAGCAGGTCGCCGAAGTCGTCGAGGGTGGCGTCGGTGCGGGTGGCCGCGGCGGAGCGGACGGCGTCGTCGCGCAGCCCGTCCGCGTCGGTCACCACGGAGCGGTGCCGGTAGTCGTCGCCGTCGACGCGCAGGACCTCGAACCGGGCGGCGAGCGCCTGGATCTCGCGCAGGAAGTCCTCGGCGGCGAACCGGCCCTCGCCCAGCGAGCCGGGCAGCGTGTTCGACGTCGCCGCGAGCGCGACGCCGCGGTCGGCCAGCTCGCGCAGCAGTCGGGACATGAGGACGGTGTCGCCCGGGTCGTCCAGCTCGAACTCGTCGATGCAGACCAGGCGGCGGGTGGCGAGGGCCTCGACCGTCGGCAGGAAGCCGAGGGCACCGACGAGGTTGGTGTACTCCACGAACGTGCCGTAGGCCGCGTCCTCGACGCCGACCGCGTGCGCGAGCGACGTGAGCAGGTGGGTCTTGCCGACGCCGAACCCGCCGTCGAGGTAGATCGCGACCGGCGTCGACCGCCCGCGCTTCAGCCACGAGCGGGACGGCCCCCGCCGGATCTCCTCGGCCGCGGCCGACAGCCGCGTGACGGCGGCCGCCTGCGACGGGTGCGCGGGGTCCGGCCGGTAGGTCGCGAAGGACTCGTCGGCGAAGTGCCGGGGCGGGACGAGCTCGGCCAGCAGGCGGTCCGGGGGGACGACGGGCCGGCGCTGCGTGAGACTGGGCGTGGCCAGCGCGGGGTCCGGAGAGGTCACGATCGAGCAGCCTACGTCGCACCCCGGGGCAGCGCGAAAAGCCGACCATGACGGTCCACATACCTGCTCTTGGACGTTCGTCCCACATGTCGACCGCAACATCTCATGATCCGGACGCCCTCTCCCCTGTCACGCGCTCCCGTGACACCCTCGTCAGGTGATCGCCCCCGGGTTCCGCCTCTCGTGTCGGTGCATGTGCACCCTCACCGCGGACCTGTGCGTGTGCTGCTGTCCGCGGAGCAACTGACCCCGCCCCTCGTCCCCTTCGGGCGCGCGGTCTGCGTCCCGACAACCGCTCCCCCAAGCGGTGGGTGCAGTCGCACGTCCACGTTCTCCCGGAGATAACGCCCCTATGGCGCAGACCAGGATCGCCCCGCCCGCTGCTCGTGCCGAGGGCCAGTGGGCGTTCGACCAGAAGGAACCGCTGAACGGCAACGAGCTGTTCAAGCAGCAGGACGACGCGCTCAACGTCCGGCAGCGGATCGAGGACGTCTACTCCCGCGAGGGCTTCGCGAGCATCGCGCCCGAGGACCTGCGCGGACGCATGCGCTGGTGGGGGCTCTACACGCAGCGCAAGCCCGGCATCGACGGCGGCAAGACCGCCACGCTCGAGCCGCACGAGCTCGACGACGAGTTCTTCATGCTCCGCGTGCGCTGCGACGGCGGCGCCCTGAGCCTGCAGCAGCTGCGCACCATCGCGGACATCTCGGTCGAGTTCGGCCGCGGCACCGCGGACGTCACCGACCGGCAGAACATCCAGCTGCACTGGATCCGCGTCGAGGACGTGCCCGAGATCTGGCGCCGGCTCGAGGCCGTCGGACTGAGCACGCAGGAGGCCTGCGGTGACTGCCCGCGCGTCGTGCTCGGGTCCCCCGTCGCCGGCGTCGCGGCCGACGAGATCATCGACGGCACCCCCGCCGTGCGCGCGATCGTCGACAACTACATCGGCGACCCGCGCTTCTCGAACCTCCCCCGCAAGTTCAAGACCGCGATCAGCGGCTCACCGCACCACGACGTCGCGCACGAGATCAACGACGTCGCGTTCGTCGGCGTGGTGCACCCCGAGCTCGGTCCCGGCTTCGACCTGTGGGTCGGCGGCGGCCTGTCCACCAACCCGAAGCTGGGCGTCCGGCTGGGCGCGTTCGTCACGCTCGAGCAGATCCCGGACGTGTGGGTCGGCGTCGTGAGCATCTTCCGCGACTACGGCTACCGCCGGCTACGCACGCGTGCGCGCCTGAAGTTCCTGGTCGCCGACTGGGGACCCGAGCTGTTCCGGCAGGTGCTCGAGGGCGAGTACCTCGGCTTCACGCTGGAGGACGGTCCCGAGCCGCCCCCGCCGCCCTCGGGCCGTCGCGACCACGTCGGCGTGCACCCGCAGAACGACGGGAACTTCTACGTCGGCATGGCGCCGACGGTCGGTCGGATCTCGGGCGAGCTGCTGCAGCAGCTGGCCGACCTCGTCGAGACCGCCGGGTCCGACAAGGTCCGGCTGACGGTCGAGCAGAAGATCGTCGTGCTCGACGTCGCGTCGGCGAAGGTGGACCCGCTGGTCGAGGGGCTCGAGGCGCTGGGACTCCCGGTCCGGGCGGCGAGCACCTTCCGCCGAGGCACCATGGCGTGCACCGGCATCGAGTTCTGCAAGCTGGCGATCGTGGAGACGAAGGCGCGCGCGACGCACCTGATCGGCGAGCTGGAGGACCGGCTGCCGACGTTCGACCAGCCGATCACCATCAACCTCAACGGCTGCCCCAACTCGTGCGCCCGCATCCAGACGGCCGACATCGGCCTCAAGGGCGCGCTGGCCGGCGGCGAGGACGGCTACCAGGTGCACCTCGGCGGCGGTCTCGGGCTCACCAGCGGGCTCGGCAAGACGCTGCGCGGCCTGCGCGTGCCCGCCGAGGAGCTCCCCGACTACATCGAGCGCGTCACGCGCAAGTTCGACGAGCAGCGCACCGAGGGCGAGCTGTTCGCGCAGTGGGCACAGCGGGCGGACGAGGAGGACCTGCGATGAGCGGAACGTCGGGCGAGCGGGCAGTCCCCTACTACTGCCCCTTCTGCGCCAGCGAGGACCTCTGGCCGGCCGGCGAGACCCACGGCCAGTGGGAGTGCCGCTCGTGCACGCGCGCGTTCGCGCTGAAGTTCGTCGGGCTGGTGGCGCGCTCATGATCACCACCGACCTCCAGGAGCTCGCCGAGCAGGCCGGCCGCGACCTCGAGGGCGCCCACCCGTCGGAGATCCTGCGCTGGGCCGCCGAGACGTTCGGCACCGACCTGGTCCTGGCGTCCTCCATGGGCGACGAGGTGCTGGTGCACCTCGCCGCCGAGGCCGTCCCGGGCATCGACGTGATCTTCCTCGACACCGGCTACCACTTCGCCGAGACCCTGGGTACGCGCGACTACTACGCCGACTTCACGGACATCAAGCTGCGCACGATCCTGCCCCTGCGGACCGTCGCGGAGCAGGACGCGGAGCACGGCGCGAAGCTGCACGACCGCGACCCGAACCTGTGCTGCGCGCTGCGCAAGGTCGAGCCGCTCGAGCGCGGCCTGGCGCCCTACACCGCGTGGGTCACCGGCATGCGCCGCGAGGACGCCCCGACCCGCACGGACATCACGGTCGTCGGGTGGGACGCCAAGCGCGGCAAGGTCAAGCTCAACCCGCTGGCGGCGTGGACCCAGGCCGACGTGGACGCCTACGTCGAGGAGCACCACGTCGTCCTGAACCCGCTGCGCCAGGCGGGCTACGCCTCCATCGGCTGCGCCCCGTGCACGCGAGCCGTCGCGCCCGGCGAGGACCCGCGCGCGGGCCGCTGGTCCGGTACCTCCAAGATCGAATGCGGGTTGCACACATGACGGGTACGACGACCCTGACGCAGCTGGACGCCCTCGAGTCCGAGGCCGTCCACGTCATGCGCGAGGTGGCCGGCGAGTTCGAGCGCCCGGTGCTGCTGTTCAGCGGCGGCAAGGACTCGATCGTCATGCTGCACCTGGCCCGCAAGGCGTTCTGGCCGGCCCCGGTGCCGTTCGCGCTCATGCACGTCGACACGGGGCACAACTTCCCCGAGGTCATCGAGTACCGGGACCGCGTGGTCGCGCAGTACGGCCTGCGGCTCGTCGTCGCGAGCGTGCAGGACGCGATCGACGACGGCCGCGTCGCGGAGCGTGCCGACGGCTCGCGCAACCCGCTGCAGACCGTCCCCCTGCTGGACGGCATCACGGCCCACCGCTTCGACGCGGTGTTCGGCGGCGGGCGGCGCGACGAGGAGAAGGCGCGCGCCAAGGAGCGGGTCTTCTCGCTGCGCGACGAGTTCGGCCAGTGGGACCCGCGCCGCCAGCGCCCGGAGCTGTGGGACCTCTACAACGGTCGCCACAGGCCCGGCGAGCACGTGCGCGTCTTCCCCCTGTCCAACTGGACCGAGCTGGACGTCTGGCGCTACATCGAGCGCGAGGGGATCGAGCTGCCCTCGATCTACTACTCGCACCAGCGCGAGGTGTTCCTGCGCGACGGCATGTGGCTCGCGCCCGGCGGCTGGGGCGGCCCGCGCCCGACCGAGACGCTCGAGGTCCGCACGGTCCGCTATCGGACGGTCGGCGACATGAGCTGCACCGGCGCCGTCGAGTCCGCCGCCCTCACCGTCCCCGAGGTCATCGCGGAGGTCGCCGCGAGCCGGCTCACCGAGCGCGGCGCGACGCGGGCCGACGACCGGGCGTCGGAGGCCGCGATGGAGGACCGCAAGCGCGAGGGCTACTTCTGATGGGCGCCCCGACCAGCCAGCTCACACCCACCGAGGAGACCCTGCACGTGACCGAGCACGCGACGCGGGACCTCCTGCGCCTGGCCACGGCCGGCTCCGTCGACGACGGCAAGAGCACGCTGATCGGCCGCCTGCTGTACGACACGAAGTCGGTGCTGGCCGACCAGCTGAGCGCCGTCGAGGCCGCGACGCTCGCCCGCGGCGGCGGCGACGTCGACCTGGCACTGCTCACCGACGGGTTGCGCGCCGAGCGCGAGCAGGGCATCACGATCGACGTGGCGTACCGCTACTTCTCGACGGCCACGCGCGCGTTCGTGCTGGCCGATACGCCCGGCCATGTGCAGTACACGCGCAACATGGTGACCGGCGCCTCGACCGCGGAGCTCGCGATCGTGCTGGTGGACGCGCGCAAGGGCGTCCTCGAGCAGACCAGGCGGCACGCGACCATCACCGCCCTGCTGCGCGTGCCGCACGTCGTGCTCGCGGTGAACAAGATGGACCTGGTCGACTTCGACGAGGCGACCTTCCGGTCCATCGCGCAGGAGTTCACGGCCTACGCGGTCAGCCTCGGCATCCCCGACGTCACCGCGGTCCCGCTGTCGGCGCTCGCCGGCGACAACGTGGTCGACCGCTCCACGCGCACGCCCTGGTACGACGGGCCGACGCTGCTCGAGCACCTCGAGTCGGTGCCGGTCGGCCGCGACGCCCTCTCCGAACCCTTCCGGTTCCCCGTGCAGGTGGTCATCCGCCCCCGCACCGCGGAGCACCCCGACTACCGCGGCTACGCAGGCCGGGTCGCCTCCGGGGTCGTCTCGGTCGGCGACGAGATCACCGTCCTGCCCTCGGGCAAGCGCAGCACGGTCGTCGGCATCGACACGTTCGACGGGCCGCTGACCGAGGCGCACGCGCCCCAGTCGGTGACGCTGCGCCTTGCCGACGACGTCGACGTGGCCCGCGGGGACGTCCTCGTGCCCAGCGCGGCCACCGTCGAGGTCGGGACGGACCTCGTCGGCACCGTCTGCTGGCTCGCCGAGAAGCGCAGCGTCCTGGGCGCGCGTCTCCTGGTCCGGGTCGGCACCCGCACGGTCCGGGCGCTCCTGCGGGAGGTCGACGCGCGGCTCGACGTCGACACCCTCACCGTCGACCGGTGGGAGGGCGTCGACACGCTGCACCTGGTCGACGCCACCGACACGTCCTCCGACATCCCGCCCCGGGCGCTCACGCTCAACGCGATCGGGCGGGTGAAGATCCGGCTCGCCGAGCCCATCGTGCTCGACGAGTACGCCACGCACCGACGCACCGGCGGGTTCCTGCTGGTGGACCCGGCGGACGGGACCACGCTCGCCGCCGGGATGATCGGCGCCACGCTGCTGGACCGGCTCACCCCGGCGCAGGACGACGACGACTGGTTCGCCGGGTCCGGCATATGAGCACCCCGCAGCACGCCCTCCTGCTCGACGTCACCGGCCGGCGCGTCGTCGTCGTCGGCGGGGGCCCGGTGGCGGCCCGGCGGGCGACGCGCCTGGCCGACGACGGCGCCGACGTCCTGGTCGTCGCGCCGGCGCTCTGCGAGGACCTGGCCGAGCTGGTCGCCGCGGACCGCGTCACCTGGCGCGCGCGCGACTACCTCGCCACCGACCTCGACGGCGCCTGGCTGGTCCACACGGCGACGGGCGAGCGCGCGGTCGACGACGCCGTCGCGGCCGACGCCGAGGCAGCCCGCCTCTGGTGCGTCCGCGCCGACGACGCGAGCGCGTCGACCGCGTGGACACCGGCCGTCGCGCGCTCGGGCGACGTCACCGTCGCCGTCGGGGCCGGCGGCGACCCGCGACGTGCGGCCGCGCTGCGGTCGGCGATCGCGGTGCTGCTCGACACGGGCGCCCTGCCGCTGCGCCACCACCGAACGGCCACCGGGCACGTGACGCTCGTCGGGGGCGGCCCGGGCGACCCCGGCCTCATCACGACGCGCGGCCGCCGCGCGCTCGCCGAGGCCGACGTCGTCGTGGTCGACCGCCTGGCGCCGCGCGCGCTGCTGGCCGAGCTCGACCCCGCCGTCGAGATCATCGAGGCCGGCAAGTCCCCGCATGCGCACACCCTCACGCAGACCGAGATCAACGCGGTGCTCGTCGAGCGCGCGCAGGCCGGTCACCGCGTGGTGCGGCTCAAGGGCGGCGACCCGTTCGTGCTCGGCCGCGGCGGCGAGGAGGTCCTCGCGTGCCTGGCGGCCGGGGTGCGGGTCGAGGTGGTGCCCGGGGTGACCAGCGCGCTGGCCGTCCCCGCCGCGGCCGGCATCCCCGTGACGCACCGCGGCCTGGCCCGGCAGCTCACCATCCTCTCGGCGCACGACACCGCGCCCGACTGGTCCACGCTCGCCCGGCTCGAGGGCACGCTCGTCCTGCTCATGGGCGTGGCGCAGCTCCCCGGCCACACCCGCGCGCTCCTCGCGCACGGCAAGGACCCGGGCACGCCGGTCGCCATCATCGAGAACGGGACGCTCCCCGGGCAGCGGACGACTGTCGGCACGCTGGCCGACATCGCGGACCGCGCACGCGAGCGCGGCGTCGGCAACCCGGCCGTCGTGGTCATCGGGGACGTCGCGGCGCTGGCGGAGGTCCTGGCCTAGGTTGGCGGGGTGCCCGACCTCCCCGCGCTCGACGTCCTGCTCCCCCGGGACGCGCCCGTCCGCCACCTGGTCCCGCGCGACGACGAGGCCGAGCTGATCGCCCTCTTCGCCGACCAGCCGGCCTCCGGCGTCCACGTCCGCGCGAACATGGTGGCCACCCTGGACGGCGCGGCCACCGGGGCGAACCAGGTGAGCGGCTCGATCAACGGCCCGGCCGACCTCCGGGTGTTCCGGGTGCTCCGCGCGCTGGCGGACGTCGTCCTCATCGGCGCCGGCACGGCCCGGGGCGAGCGCTACACGGCGCTCGAGGTACCCGAGGAGCTGCGTGCCGCACGGGCCGCCCGGGGCCGGCCCGACACCCTCGAGCTCGCCATAGTCACGGCCACCGCCGAACTCCCCGACGAGCTGCTCGACTCCGACCGTCCCCCGCTCGTGCTCACCACCGGCTCGAACCCCGCGCTGGACCGACTGCGGGAGCGCATCGGCGCCGACCGCGTCGTCGTGGCGGACGGAGGCCTCCCGGGCGCCGTCGATCCCCGTGCCGTCGTCGCGGCCCTGGGCGCGCGCGGGCTGCGGCACGTCCTCGCCGAGGGCGGCCCGCGGCTGCTCGCCCAGCTGGTCGACGCCGACCTCGTCGACGAGCTCTGCCTGACGTGGAGCCCGCAGCTCGTCGGCGGGCCTGTCGGACGCATCACGCACCTGCCCACGTGGTTCGAGCCGCCCCGGGCCCTCACGCCGCGGCATCTCCTCCACGCGGACGGCGTGCTGCTCGGACGGTGGCAGGTGGCTAGGCTCGGCGCGTGACCGACACGATCATCGTCCTCACGGAGGACACCCTCGCCAGCGCCGACGTCGAGAAGCTGCTCGCCCTGCACGAGGGCGAGACGTACGCGTACCGCGTGCTCGTCCCGGCGGACACCGATCGACCGCTCGTCTCCACGATCATCGACAACCTCAGCCTCGGCGAGCTGAAGGAGGCGTGGAACCGCGCCCTCGGCAAGGAGCCGTCGACGCCCGAGGCCAAGGCCACCGCCGACGAGCAGCTGGCCGGCAGCATCGCCGCGTTCGTCGCCGCCGGCCGCGAGGCCACCGGCTCCGTGGTCGACGACGACCCGCTGCCCGCGCTCAAGGCCGCGGTCGTGGACGGCGACGTGATCGAGGTCAACGTCGTGACCTACCCGCACGCGGTCGAGGACACGTTCCACCGCGACTGGGCGTCCCGCGCGCGCGAGGAGCTCCAGGTCCCCGTGCTGCACCTGTACTCCGGCACCAGCGAGATCGGCTGACCGACGACGAAGGGCGGCACCCCGTGCGGGTGTCGCCCTTCGTCGTGCCGACGTCACACCGACCGCAGCGCCTCGGTCGGCGGGACCCGGGCGGCGCGCAGCGCCGGGTACAGGCCGACGACCGACCCCACGGCGAGCGCGCACGCGAGACCGGCCAGCACGGGCAGCCAGGGCACCGTGACGGCCCACCCCAGACGGGCAGCGAACGCCCAGGTCACCGCGACGCCGAGCACCACACCGGCGGCTCCGCCGAGGAGGGACAGCAGCACCGACTCGAGAAGGAACTGCCCGCCGATCGAGCTCCGCGGCGCGCCGAGCGCTCGTCGCACCCCSATCTCCCGGCGGCGCTCGAGCACCGACACGACCAWGACGTTGGCGATGCCGACGCCGCCGACGAGCAGAGCAACCGCTCCGAGCCCCAGCGCGAGGAGCGTGAACGACCGGTCGGCCGCATCTCCTGCGGCGAGGGCGTCGGACGGGCGGGACACCCGGACCTCGTCGGGGGCGGCCGGGTCGGCCGTGCGGCCCAGCACCGCTCGCGTGGCCACGACCTGCCCCGGCTCGACGCGCACGTAGACGGCGGTGGGCGGGAGGTCGCCGTCGACGAGCGTGTGCGCGACGGACGTCCCGACCAGCGCCGCCTCGTCCAGCTCGGGCGCGAGGACCACCGGGCCGAGGATGCCGATGACCGCGAACCGCCGGCCACCCAGCGACACGTCGACGCCGTCGCCCAGCGGGCCGATGCCGAGCCGTCGGGCGGCTGTGGTCCCGAGCACGACCGCGGGGTAGTGCTGCGTCGCCGCGTCGAGCCAGCGTCCTTCGCCTACCGGCGCCGCCACCGCGTCGAGCAGGTCGAGGTCGGCGGCGACCACCGAGATCCCGCTCGTCTGGCTCTCGGGGACCTTGTCGGTGCGGCGCACGGTGGCATCGACCGCGCGGACCGCCGAGGCCGCCGTGACGGTGGGGACACGGGCGATCATCGCGACAGACTCGTCGGGCAGCGTGCCCTCGTCGCCCCCGAACCCCTGGCCCGGCGCGACCGTGAGCAGGTTGGTGCCGAGCGCGTCGAGCTGAGCGCTCAGGTCAGCTCGCGACGACTCCGAGAGCCCGAGCACCCCGACGAGCGCCGTGATCCCGATGGCGATGCCCAGGGCGGACAAGGCGGTGCGACCGGGGCGGACCGTGAGCCCGCGGGCGCCCAGCCGGAGCACGTCGGCCACGGACATGCGGCGGACGGTCGGCGTCGTCCGCGCCGGCATCGCCGTGCCCCGTGGAGGACCGACCTCGGTGCGGGTCATGCCGCCACCCCTGGGCAGGTGTCGTGCTCGACCCGGCCGTCGCGCAAGGAGACCAGCCGCGGGAGACGGCCCGCGATCCGTTCGTCGTGCGTGACGACCACGATCGTCGCGCCGTCGGCGTGCAACGAGTCGAACAGCTCGAGCACGGCCGCGCCGGACGCCTGGTCGAGGTTGCCCGTCGGCTCGTCGGCCAGCAGGATCTGCGGTTCGTGCACGAGCGCCCGGGCCACGGCGACGCGCTGGCACTCACCGCCCGACAGCTCCGTCGGGACGTGCCGCACGCGGTCGGCGAGCCCGACCCGGTCCAAGGCCGTCCGCGCCCGGCGCAGCCTCTCGGGGCGCCGGACGCCCTGGTAGAGGAGCCCGTCGGCCACGTTCTCGAGCGCCGACCGGCCGTCCAGCAGGAAGAACTGCTGGAACACGAAGCCCAGGCGCACGGCGCGCACCCGGGACAGCGCGGAGTCGGACAGCGCCGTCACGTCGTCGCCGGCCAGCCGCACCCGGCCGGCCGTCGGACGGTCGAGCGCACCCATGACGTGCAACAACGTCGACTTGCCCGAGCCCGACGGGCCGACGACCGCCGTGTAGTCACCCTCCTCGATCGTGAGGTCGATGCCCTGCAGGACGGTCAGCGCCGCCGAGCCGCTGCCGTACGTCTTCGTGACGCCGCGCAGGTCCAGGACGCTCACGGGGTCACCACCACGTCGTCGCCCTCGGCCACGTCGTCGCCGGAGATCTCGACGGACGTCCCGGCGAACGCGCCGGTCGTCACGGTCACGTACTCGGAGGTGCCGTCGGCGTGCACCTTCTGCACGCCGTACCCGCCGTCGGCCAGCGCGACCAGCGCCGTGACCGGCACCACCAGCACGTCCGTCGCGACGGTCTGGTCGAGACCGACCTCGACCGGCGTGCCCTCCACCAGGCCGTCGAGGAGGAGATCGGTGGGCGCGATCGTGACGCGGAGCTGCGGCTGCTCGTCGACGGTGACGACCGCCGTCGCCGCGATCGTGCCGCCCGTCGACGTCCCGTCGGGGAGCGTGAGGGACGCGGCCGCGCCGACCGGAGCCAGACCGGCCTGGCTGGTCCTCAGTGCGACGGTGACGATCCGCTGCGTCGCGCCGATCGAGAGCACCGGTGCGCCGGGCTCGACCATCGCGCCGAGGTCGGCCAGGCGTTCGTCGACGCGCACGTCCTCGGGCGCGAACAGCACGTCGCCGAGCCGGACCGTGCCCGTCGGCGCCACGCCCAGGGACTTCTGCCACCGCGTGACGGCGGCGGTCGTGACCCACGACCAGTCCTCGTCGACGGTCAGGCCCAGACCGGCGGTGAGCCCGAGGTCCGTGAGTGCCTGCTCGAGCTGCCGGACGTCGATGCCGTCGGCGGAGGAAGGACCGAGGTCTCGCCACGCCGGGACGGTCCCCCGCAGAAGGACGACCGGCCGGGCGTCGACGGCGTACAGGGGCTGTCCGGCCGCCACCGTCGACCCGGCGGGGGCGAGCCAGGTCACGGTCCCGGGCGCGCGAGCCGCGACCGAGGTCGTGGTGCCGTGGCCAACCTCGCCGCTCACCGTGGTGGTCGAGACCAGGTCGGTTCGGTCGACCGTCCGGGTGGCCCACGCGGCAGGCGGTGTGGAGGGATCGGCGGCGCTCGTCGGGGCGCTGCACGCGGACACCGACAGGGCGAACCCGACGGCCAGGGCGGCGGTGCGCGGCGTCGTCCTCACTTCTGTCCGCCGTCGGTCGAGCCGTCCGGCGCCTCCACGCCCGCCTGGACGAGGCACTCCTGCATGTCCTCCTCGAACTGCGGGTCGTCCGGTGCGGGCGCGCCGGTGGCGTCCTGGGTGCCACGCCGGAACTCCTGCTCCACCCGGCCGCCGTCGAACGTCGGGTCGGGCATGTCCCAGCCGCGGTCGCGCATGCACTGGGCGTGGTCGAGGAACGACTGCTTCTGCTCCGCGGTGAGCGGTGTCGTCGCCGCGCCGGACTCGGCCATCCTCTGCCACGGCTCGCACGCGTCGTCCGCGGCCTCGCCCTGCTCCGGCGTGACGCTGCCAGGATCGCCCAGCCGGTAGTGCCCGTCGGTCGGGTCGGGCACGTCCACGCCGTGCTCTCGCATGCACTGCGCCCACGCGAGCATCGCGTCCTCGGGGGCGAGGACGGACGACGACGCCGACGGGACTCCGGAGGTCGCTCCGCCGGCTCCCGGGAGCATCGGCCCCCGCGTCGGCGTGCAGGCGGCGACCGCGCCGAGCAGGCAGGCGACCGCGAGAGCCGACACCACGCGCTGGCGTCGGCCGGTGGGCGGTGGGATGGAGGGGATCGGGCTCATGGTGGCTCTCCTCGTCGTGGTCGGACTGACGGACCCAGCCCACCGCGCCGCCGGTTCGGGCAGCATTGGGTCCCGGACGGTCGCAGGCCCACGCGCTTACGCTGGCTGAACACGGCAGGACCGATGCTGCGCGGGCGGCCCACGTGCGGGCCGGGACGGAGGTGCGCGGTGCGGGTGCTGGTGGCCGAGGACGAAGAGGTGATGGCCGATGCCGTGGCCCGCGGGCTGCGCCGCGCCGGGTACGCCGCCGACGTGGCCATGGACGGTGGCACCGCTCTCGAGCTCGCGACGCTGAACCCGTACGACGTGGTGCTGCTCGACCGCGACCTGCCGGTGGTGCACGGGGACGACGTGTGCCGTGCGCTCCTGGCGTCCGGTTCCACGGCCAGGATCCTCATGCTCACCGCCGCCGGCGGTCTGCAGGAGAAGATCGACGGGTTCGGTCTCGGCGCAGACGACTACCTGGCCAAGCCGTTCGCGTTCGCGGAGCTGCTCGCCCGTGTGCAGGCGCTCTCCCGCCGCACGGCACCGGCGCAGCCACCCGTCCTCGTGGCAGGTGGCCTCCGGGTGGACGTCGCGCGGCGGACCGTGACGCGCGACCACCGGCCGGTCGACCTCACCCTCAAGGAGTACGGCGTCCTCGTCGAGCTGGTGCGGGCGGCCGGGGCCGTCGTGTCGGCCGAGGACCTGCTGGCGCGCGTGTGGGACGAGCACGCCGACCCGTTCACGAACGCCGTCCGGGTGACGATGGTCGGCCTCCGCCGGAAGCTCGGTGACCCTCCGCTGGTCGAGACGCTCCGCGGCGCCGGGTACCGGGTGATCGCGTGAGACGGTCACTGAGCGTCCGCTGGCGGCTCACCCTCTTCTACACCCTCATCGTCGCGGCGTCCGGCGCCGTCCTGCTCGCCCTCGTCTACGGGCTGGTCACGGGCGGACAGGAGCGCTCCGGCAGCGCGACGTCGCAGCGGGCACCGGGACCGGACGCCGACGGCCCGCCGGCCGGGACCACGGGCCCCGAGTCCCCCGACGGCGACACCGGGGACGAGTCGACGCAGCTCGCCCAGAGCTCGTGGTACGCGCTCGCCCTGGTCACGGCGGTCTCCGTGGGCGTCGGGTGGGTCGTCGCCGGTCGCCTCCTCGCCCCCGTGCACACCATCACGGCACGCGCGCAGCGCATCTCTGCCGACTCGCTCGACGAACGCATCGCCCTCGGTGGTCCGCGGGACGAGCTGCGCGCGTTGGCCGACACGTTCGACGCCCTGCTCGGCCGGGTGCAGAGCACGGTGACGTCGGAGCGGCGCCTGGTGGCCACGATGTCCCACGAGCTCCGGACGCCCCTGGCCAACCAGCAGGCCGCGCTGGACGTGGCGCTCGCGGACCCCGCCGCCGACGCCGACGAGCTGCGCGCCGCGGCGACCGTCGCGCTCGAGCAGAGCCGACGGGCGGCCCGTACCATCGACGCGCTCCTCGTGCTGGCCCGCGCGCAGTCGGGGGACGCCGTCGGTCCACCGGTCCCGGTCGACCTCCGGGAGGCGGTCGCCGATGCCGTGGCTCAGGTGCGCACGCCCGGCGACGGGCTCATGTGGGAGGTGCACCTCGTGGCCTCGACGGTGCCCGGTGAGCCGGACCTGCTGGCCCGCGCCGTGGCGAACCTCGTGGGCAACGCCGCGCACCACAACCTGCCCGGCGGCCACGTCGAGGTCGCCCTGACGGCCGAGCCCGGCACCGCCCGGTTGACCGTCGCCAACTCGGGACCTCGGGTGCCTCCGGAAGCCGCCGCCGACCTCGTCCTGCCGTTCCGGCGGGGCGCCGCCGACCGGACCGCGGTCGCCGGCGGTGTCGGTCTCGGACTCACCGTGGTCCAGGCCGTCGCCGACCACCACGGCGGCACGCTCGTCCTCACGCCGCGACCTGACGGCGGGCTGGTCGCAGAGCTCGGCCTGCCTGTGCCGTGACCGGGCGCGCATCGATGCGCGCCCGGTCACGGCCTCAGAACCCCGTCGATGTCGCTTCCGGGTAGTACCGCCGGAACTTGCGCACCTGGTTGACCAGCGCCATCCAGACGTACAGCCGCCGGCGCGGCGACAGGTCCACGCGGTACCGCAGCGGGTGCGCCACGGCCTTGGCCTTCATCAGCCGCCGCACGCGCGCGGCGAGCTCCGGGTCTCGGACGTACCTCAGCAGCAGCCGGTGCGGTACGACGGCGTACAAGACCTCCTTGTCGACGACGACGGGCGGCACCGACCGGCCCTCCACCGCGTCCTCGACCAGGAACCGCATGGGGTTCGCGCCGGCCGCCGTCACGTAGTAGTTGTTCCGGCCTATCCGCGGGTTGACCTCGAAGAACCGGAACATCCCGGTGCGCGGGTCCACCTTGACGTCGAAGTTGGCGAAGCCCCGGTACCCCGTCGCCGTGAGCAGCGTCCGTGCCTGGTCCAGCATGGCGTCCTCGCGGGTCGTGATCATGGCGGCGGGGTTGCCCAGCCCGGACGGCGTGTGCTCCTCGAGCAGCACGTGCGCCGAGCAGAGCAGCGTGATCTCGCCGTGGGTGTCGACGTACGCGGTGATGGACCGCATCTGCGTGTCGTCGCCGGGCACCAGCTCCTGCACGACGAACCGCCCGTGGAACCCGGCCTCCCGCAGGGCGCTCCACAGCCACGCGAGCTCCTGCGCCGTCGCGATCTCGAAGACCTTCTTCTTGCCCTCGAACTCGACGTCCTGGTAGTCCGCGCTGCTCGCGGCCTTCGCGATCAGCGGGTACTCGAGGTCGACCGGCGCCGCCTCCCAGTCCGCGCCGCCCGAGAACTCCTGCACGATCGTGCGCGGCACCGAGATGCCGAGGTCGGTGCAGATCTCGGCGAACGTGGCCTTGTCCGAGATCCGGTCGAGCAGGTGCTCGGACAGGAACGGGACGACGTAGTACTGCTCCAGGAGGGCGCGGTGCTGCACGACCACGCGGACCAGCCAGTCCGAGTTGGCCATGAGCAGCAGGCGCTTGTCGGGCATCCCCTGCGCGACGCTGACCAGCCGGTCCACCAGCTGGCGCGGCTCGTGGCCGTCCGCGACGATCTCGTGCCGCACGATCTTCGAGTGCGCCACGGGACCGAGCGCCGCGCCGGCGACGACCACCGACGTGACGCCGTAGGCCTCGTGGAACGAGCGGGCCAGGGCGTACACGCCGATGTCGGCACCGAGGATGACCGGCTGCAGGTCGGTCACGCTCACGCGGTCTGCTCGGTGCGGTCGGCCGACCACAGCGTGTGGAACGTGCCGTCCTTGTCCGTGCGGCGGTACGTGTGCGCACCGAAGAAGTCCCGCTGCGCCTGGATGAGCGCCGCCGGAAGCCGCTCGGCGCGGACGCCGTCGTAGTACGACAGCGAGCTGGCGAACGCGGGCGTCGGGACGCCGTGCAGCGCGGCACCGGCCACGATCCGGCGCCACGCCTCGACCCCGTTGCCGACCGCGCCGGTGAAGTACTCGTCGGCCAGGAGCAGCGGCAGGTGGGCGTCGCGCTCGTACGCCTCGGTGATGCGGTTGAGGAAGCGCGCGCGGATGATGCAGCCGCCGCGCCAGATGCGGGCCATGGCGCCGCGGTCGATGTCCCAGCCGAACTCGGCGCTCGCGGCCGCGATCTGGTCGAAGCCCTGCGAGTACGCGACCACCTTCGACGCGTACAGCGCGAGCCGGACGTCCTCGACGAAGGCGTCGCGGTCGGTCACGTCCCACGGGGTCGTGTGCGCGGGCAGGACGCCGTGCGCGGCCGTCCGCTGCGGGACCGAGCCGGACAGGGCCCGTGCGAACGTCGCCTCCGCGATGCCCGTGATCGGCACGCCGAGGTCGAGCGCGTTCTGCACCGTCCAGCGGCCGGTGCCCTTCTGCTCCGCCTGGTCGAGCACGATGTCGACGAACGCCGACCCGGTCTCGGCGTCGACGTGCTGCAGGACGTCCGCGGTGATCTCGATGAGGAACGACTCGAGGTCGCCGGTGTTCCACTCGGCGAAGATCTGCCCGATCTCCGCGGCCGAGGCACCCAGCCCCTGGCGCAGCAGGTCGTACGCCTCGGCGATGAGCTGCATGTCGGCGTACTCGATGCCGTTGTGCACCATCTTCACGAAGTGGCCCGCGCCGTCGGGGCCGATGTACGTGCAGCAGGGCACGCCGTCGACCTTGGCCGAGATCTTCTCCAGGATCGGTCCGAGCGACTCGTACGACTCCTTGGTGCCGCCGGGCATGATCGACGGGCCCAGCAGCGCGCCCTCCTCGCCTCCGGACACCCCGGAGCCGACGAAGTGCAGCCCCTTCTCGCGCAGCGCGGCCTCCCGGCGGATCGTGTCGGGGAAGTGTGCGTTGCCGGCGTCGACGACGATGTCGCCCTCCTCGAGGAAGGGCACGAGCTCGTCGATGACCGCGTCGGTGGGGCCACCGGCCTTCACCATGACGATGATCTTGCGCGGCCGCGCCAGCGACGCGACGAAGTCCTCGACGGACTCGGACGGTACGAAGTCACCGTCGTCGCCGTGGTCCGCCACGAGCGACTCGGTCTTGGCGTAGGAGCGGTTGTGGATGGCCACCGTGTAGCCGTTGCGCGCGAAGTTGCGGGCGAGGTTGCGGCCCATCACCGCCAACCCCGTGACGCCGATCTGCGCGGTTCCGGTGGCAGTTCCTGAGGCGACCATGCGGGCAGTGCTCCTTCGATCGACGGCCGGCACGCGCCGCGGCCGCGACGGCGACGAGCAGGTGCCGGGGCACGTGCAGGCGCAGGTCGGGTGGGGCGACGTCCGGGGGTGCTGGGTGCGCGGGCAAGCCTAGTCCGGTGCGCCGGAGCCCGGAGCGGCGTGCCGGACCCCGAGACGGACAGCCTCACGGGCGGGACGGCGGCGTGCCGGACGCCCGTTCAACGGCCGCCGTGCGTACGCTCCACTGCGTGACACCCGCCGGTCCTGACGACGTTCCCGCCGAGTTCGTCAGCGCGCTGCGCTCGCTGCGCCGGGTGACCGTCCGCCCCGAGGTGATCCTGGACGAGGTGCCCGGCCCGGCCCGCATCGCCCCGTTCTCCGCGGCGCTCACCGCCGAGGTGCGCACGGCCCGTCGGTCGGTCGCGGCGGAAGAGCTCGCGTCGGGACGTTTCGTCGTCCTCTTCGACCCCGCCGGCCAGGAGGCCTGGGACGGTCACTTCCGCCTGGTGACGCTGGTGCGCGCGACGCTCGAGGCCGAGGTCGGCGCCGACCCGCTGCTCGCCGAGGTCGCGTGGACGTGGTTCACCGACGCGCTCGAGGAGTCCGGCCTGGACGCGCACGCGGCCGGCGGCACGGTCACGCGGGTGCTGTCGCAGAGCTTCGGTGCCCTCGATCGCCGGTCCGAGCAGACCGAGCTGGAGATCCGCGCGTCGTGGACCGCCGCGGACGAGGATCTGGGCCCCCACCTGCAGGCCTGGGCCACGCTGCTGTGCACCGCGGCGGGCCTCGAACCACTGCCCGAGGGCGTCGTCGCCCTCGGGCCGAGGCGCTGACCGCAGGTCCGGGGGGGCCTGCTCACACCAACCGCCTCAAGTCAACGGGTCACGTTGCCGATGACTGGCACGTGACCATCGAGCCTCTGCGACGCGACCTGGCCCCGGCCCGACGGCCCGAGCTCCGGTCCGGCGTGCCCAGCTCGCGCACGTCTCCCCCCGCGTCGACCCAGCAGATGTGCGTGGTCGTGACCGAGGTCGCCGACGGCGACGGTGCTCCCCTCGTCCGCAACCTGCGCCGTCGCGGCGCCCCGCGCGTCGTCGTGCTCACCCGCCGGGCCAGCCGGCCCGAGCTCGGTGTGCTGCTCCAGGGCGGGCTGCGCGGCGTCGTCGCCGGCGCGACCGCGCAGAGCCTGCCGCGCAGCGTCGTCGTGACCGCGCCGCCCCCGCCGCTGCCGGACCTCACCGCCCGCGAGATCAGCGTGCTCAAGCTGGTGGCCGACGGCCGCACCAACCGGCTGATCGGCGAGGAGCTCGGTCTGTCCGCGCTCACGGTGAAGAGCCACCTTGCCCGGATCTCGCGCAAGCTGGGCACGGGCGACCGCGCCGAGCTGGTCGCCATCTCCATCCGCGGCGGCGTCCTGTCCTGACCCGGCCGACGTACGGACGCCCCCTCGGCCGAAGTACGCGCCGCCCGCGCGGCCTGCGCGGCAGCACGCTCGACGTCGCCTACCGTGGACCCCATGCGACCTGAGGCGACCGCCGGCGCCCCCGCAGGGGGATCCGTGCCGCCATCGACCCCCGATCCCGAGACCGAGGTCGCGCCCGCTCCCGACGTCGTGATGCTCACCGAGCCGGCCGAGGGCATCCCCCCGGTGGTCGAGACGCCCGAGGCCCTCGCCGCGGTCGTCGCCGCGTTCGGGGCGGGTACCGGTCCGGTCGCCGTCGACGCCGAGCGCGCGTCCGGCTACCGCTACGGACAGCGCACCTACCTCGTGCAGCTCCGGCGCGAGGGCGCCGGCACCGCACTGATCGACCCCATCGCCGTCCCCGACCTCTCGTCGCTCTCCGACGCCCTGGTCGGCGTCGAGTGGGTGCTGCACGCCGCCTCGCAGGACCTGCCCGGGCTCGCCGAGCAGGGCATGAGGCCCAGCCGCGTCTTCGACACCGAGCTCGGCGCCCGGCTGCTCGGCCTCGACCGGGTCGGGCTCGCGGCGGTCGTCGCGGACGCGCTGGGGCTCGGGCTGGCCAAGGAGCACTCGGCCGTCGACTGGTCCACGCGCCCGCTGCCCACCGAGTGGCTCCGCTACGCCGCGCTGGACGTCGAGGTGCTGGTCGAGCTGCGTGAGGTGCTCGCCGAGCGGCTGGCCGTCGCCGGCAAGGCCGAGTGGGCGGCGCAGGAGTTCGAGGCCGTCCGCACCGCGCCCCTGCCGCCGCCGCGCGTCGAGCCGTGGCGCCGGGTCTCCGGCCTGCACGCGATCCGCGACGCCCGCCGGCTCGCGGTGGTCCGCGAGCTCTGGCTCACGCGCGACCAGAACGCGCGCACGCGCGACATCTCCCCGGGCCGCGTCCTGCCCGACCACGCGATCGTCGCCGCCGCGCAGGCGCTGCCGCGCTCCGTCGCCGCGCTCACGGCGCTGCCCGCGTTCGCCGGCAAGGGCACGCGCCGCCGCGCGGCGCTCTGGCAGCAGGCGGTCGACCGCGGTCTCGCCACCCCGGACGACGAGCTGCCGTCGGTGCGCGGCCCGAAGAGCGACGCGCCGCCGCCGCCGCGGGCCTGGGCCGAGAAGGACCCCGAGGCCGCCGCGCGCCTGGCCGCCGCCCGCGAGGTGGTCACGGCGCTCTCGGCCACGCACGACGTACCGGCCGAGAACCTTCTGCAGCCCGACCTCCTGCGCCGGCTGTGCTGGACTCCGCCCGAGACGCTCGACGCCGACGGGATCGCCGAGTTCCTGCGGGCCGGTGGCGCGCGGCCGTGGCAGATCGGCCTCGTCGCCGACCGGCTCGCCGACGTGTTCGCGACGCTCCCCCGCGACTGAGACCCGGTGTTACTCTTCGGTAACTTACGGCTGGCCACGCCCGGGAGACCCGGGTAGCGTCGGCCGTCGCGGGCCCGCTCTCGCAGGCCTGTCGGACACCGCCGTCCCGCCCTGGAGGCCCGATGCCCACCGCATCTCCCCGCCCCACGCCGCTCGTCCGCCGCGTCGTCTTCGTCGACGGGGTCCGCACCCCGTTCGGCCGCGCGCGCAAGGACGGGCTCTACGCCCACACCCGTGCCGACGACCTGTCGGTCAAGACCGTCCGGGAGCTGCTGCGCCGCCACCCGGAGCTGACGCCCGAGCGCATCGACGAGGTCGCCATCGCCGCGACCACGCAGCAGGGCGACCAGGGCCTGACGTTGGGCCGCACGGTCGGCGTGCTGGCCGGGCTCCCCCGCTCCGTGCCGGGCTACGCGATCGACCGCATGTGCGCCGGCGCGATGACCGCGGTGACCAACACCGCCGCCGCGATCGGCGTCGGCGCGCAGGACGTGGCCCTGGCCGGCGGGGTCGAGCACATGGGGCACCACCCGATGGGCTTCGACGCCGACCCGAACCCGCGGTTCCTGTCCGAGCGCCTCGTCGCCAACGACGCCCTCAACATGGGCGTGACGGCCGAGAACCTGCACGACAAGTTCCCGGCGCTGACGCGCGAGCGGGCCGACGCGTACGGCGTCGCCAGCCAGGACAAGTACGCCGCGGCGCTGGCCGCCGGCAAGATCGAGCCGGACCTCGTGCCGGTCGCGCTGCGCGACCCCGAGAACGGCTGGGGCCTGGCCACGGCCGACGAGCCGCCCCGCCCGGGCACCACGGTCGAGGCGATCCAGAAGCTGCCGACGCCGTTCCGCGCGGGAGGTCGCGTCACGGCCGGCACCGCCGCGCCCCTCACCGACGGCGCCGCGTCCTGCCTGCTCGCGGCCGAGGACACCGCCGCGGAGCTGGGCCTGCCCACCCGCATGCGGATGGTGTCGTTCGCGTACGCCGGCGTGGAGCCCGAGATCATGGGCATCGGACCGGTCCCGGCCACGGTCAAGGCGCTCGACCGCGCGGGCCTGACCATCGAGGACATCGGCCTGTTCGAGATCAACGAGGCGTTCGCCGTCCAGGTGCTCTCGTTCCTCGACGCGTTCGGCATCGCCGACGACGACCCCCGCGTCAACCAGTACGGCGGCGCGATCGCCGTCGGCCACCCGCTCGCCTCGTCGGGCGTCCGCCTGATGACGCAGCTGGCCCGCCAGTTCGAGGAGAACCCGGACGTCCGCTACGGCCTGACCACCATGTGCGTGGGCCTCGGCCAGGGCGGCACGGTCATCTGGGAGAACCCGCACCACGCCGACTACCAGCCTCTCGAGGGGGACAAGTGAGCACGACCACGGACACGCGCCCCGAGCGCGTCTCCCACGCCATCGCCCGCGACGTCACGCTGCCCGGCGGCGCCGGCACGCTCGCGCTGGTCACCATCGACAACGGCCTGGACCACACGAAGCCGACGACGTTCGGCCCGCTGGGCATCGCCGAGCTGACCGCGACCCTCACCGCGGTGCGGGCGCGCGTGGCGGCGGGCGAGATCGTCGCCGTCGCCGTCACGGGCAAGCCGTACTACCTGGCCGCCGGCGCCGACCTCACGCAGATCGGCACCGTGCCCGGCCGCGAGGGCGCGCTCAGCCTCGGCCAGGGCGGGCACACGGCGTACGAGCTGCTGCACACGATGGGCGTCCCGACGTTCGCGTTCGTCAACGGCGTCGCCCTCGGCGGCGGCCTCGAGCTCGCGCTGAACTGCGACTACCGCACCGTCGCCTCGGACGTCCGCGCGCTCGCGCTGCCCGAGACCGGCCTGGGCCTGGTCCCCGGCTGGGGCGGCGCGTACATCGTGCCGCGCCTGATCGGCGTCGAGAAGGCGCTCGACGTCATCCTCACGCGGCCGGCGGCCAACAAGCCGTTCGCCGCCAAGGAGGCCGCACAGATCGGCCTCATGGACGTCGTGCTCGACCCGGCCGACTTCCTCGAGGAGTCGATCCGCTGGGCCGCCCGCGTGGTCACCGGCGAGGTCGTCGTGGAGCGCCGCGAGCTGGACTCCGCCGAGGTGTGGGACGGCGTCGTCGCCGCCGCGCGCCAGCGCCTCGACGCCGTCATCAACCGCTCGCGGCCGGCGCCGTACCGCGCGCTCGACCTCGTGGCGGACGCCCGCACGGCGTCGCGCGCGGAGGCCTTCGCGGCCGAGGACGAGGCGCTCGCCGACCTCATCATGAGCGAGGAGATGCGCGCGTCGATCTACGCGTTCGGGCTCGTCTCCGGTGGCAAGAAGCCCGTCGGCGCCCCCGACCGCGCGCTCGCGCAGCCGGTCACGCGCGTCGGCATCGTCGGCGCCGGGCTCATGGCCGCGCAGATCGCCATGCTCTTCGCGCAGCGCCTGGGCGTGCCGGTCGTCATGCGCGACCTCGACCAGGAGCGCGTGGACAAGGGCCTCGCCGCGGTGCGGTCGTCCGTGGACCGACTGACGTCGACCGGCCGGATGAGCGAGTCGGCGGCCTCGCGGCTGCTCGGCTCGATCCACGGCACGACGGACCTCGCCGAGTTCGCGTCCTGCGACCTCGTGATCGAGGCCGTCACGGAGATCCTCGACCTCAAGAAGAAGGTCTTCGCCGAGCTGGAGACGGTGATCTCCCCGACGGCGATCCTGGCCACCAACACGTCCGCGCTGAGCGTGAGCGCCATGGCCGCCGACCTGCAGCACCCCGAGCGCGTGGTCGGGCTGCACTTCTTCAACCCGGTGGCCGCGATGCCGCTGGTGGAGGTCGTGCGGGCCGAGCAGACGTCGCTCGAGGCGCTGGCCACGGGGTTCGCCGTCGCGGCCAAGCTGCGCAAGACGGCCGTCCTCGTGGCCGACCGCCCCGGGTTCGTCGTCAACCGGCTGCTCGTCCTGCTGCTCGGCGTGATCGTCGACGCCGTCGAGAAGGGCACGCCGGTCGAGGTCGCGGACCGTGCGCTGCGGCCCCTCGGCCTGCCGATGCCGCCGTTCGAGCTGTTCGACCTGGTCGGCCCCGCCGTCGGGCTGCACGTGCTCACGTCGCTGCGTGAGGAGCTGGGCGACCGGTTCCCCCGCTCCCCCGGCCTCGAGAAGCTCGTGGCCGACGGCACGACCGTGGTGCTGCCCGCGAAGGCCAAGGGACTCCCGAAGCCCGTCGACCCGGCCATCCAGGCGGTCTTCGACGGCGGCCGCGAGACCCCGGGCACCCCGCTCGACGAGGCCGGCGTGCTCGACAGCGTGCTCACCGCGCTCACGGTCGAGGTCGGGCACATGCTCGAGGAGGGCGTCGTCGCCACCCCGCAGCAGATCGACCTGTGCATGATCCTGGGCGCCGGCTGGGGCTTCCACCTCGGTGGGCTCACGCCGTACCTGGACCGCACGGGCTACTCCGAGCGCGTGCTCGGCCGGCGGATCCTGCCCGACGGCGTCGCCAACGTGCCGAGCGTCTAGAAGACCGCCAGCCCCCGGTCCCGGAACGTCGCGCGCACGCGCTCGACGAGCTCCGGGGTCGGGGGCTGCGTCGTCTCCAGCTGGTAGGTCATCCCCAGCTCGGCCCACTTGTCGCGCCCCATCTGGTGGAACGGCAGGACCTCGACGCGCTCGACCACGGCACCCATCGCGGCGACGTGCTGCGCGACCGCAGCGACGTTCTCCGGGTCGTCCGTCAGACCGGGCACGAGGACGAACCGCACCCACGTCCGCACGCCACGGTCTCGGAGGCGGGCGGCGAAGTCGAGCGTCGGCTGCAGCGCGCGGCCGGTGACCTGCCGGTACGTCTCCGGCAGCCCCGACTTGATGTCGAGCAGGACGAGGTCGACGTCGTCGAGCATCTCGTCCGTGCACTGCGCGCCGAGGAAGCCGGAGGTGTCGAGCGTCGTGTGGACGCCCATGGCCTGCGCGCCCCGCAGCAGGCGCCGGACGAACGCCGGCTGCATGAGCGGCTCGCCGCCGGAGATCGTCAGCCCGCCGCCGGTCGCCGCGAACACCGTGCGGTACCGGGCGACGCGCGCCAGGATCTCGTCGGCGGTCACGTCGGTCCCCCGCCGCATCTGCATGGTGTCGGGGTTGTGGCAGTAGAGGCACTGCAGGGGGCAGCCCGCGAGGAACACGGTGAGCCGGGTGCCCGGCCCGTCCACCGCGGTGACCAGCTCCCAGGAGTGCACGGAACCGACGCTGCCCGAGCGCACGGCCGCCATCCGGGCGGAGTGCTCCAGCTCGACCGTGCTGAGCCCGGCGGTGCCGGACCGCGCGCGGGGAAGACCCAGGTGCACGGCCGGCCACGGCGCCGCCTCGTGCACCTGGGTGGTCGTCGTCATCCCGGTCACACCGACCCGTGGAACGTCCGCGACAGCACGTCGAGCTGCTGCTCGCGCGTGAGCCGCACGAAGTTCACGGCGTAGCCCGAGACCCGGATGGTCAGCTGCGGGTACTCCTCGGGGTGCTCCATGGCGTCCTCGAGCGTCTCGCGGTTGAGCACGTTGACGTTGAGGTGGTAGCCCGACGACATCATGTACGCGTCGAGCAGGCCCACCAGGTTCGTCACCTGCTCGTCGGGCGTGCGCCCCAGGCCGGTCGGGACGACGGACGAGGTCAGCGAGATCCCGTCCATCGCCTCGGCGTAGGGGATCTTGGCCACCGAGAGCGCGGAGGCGAGCATCCCGTGCGCGTCGCGGCCGTTCATCGGGTTGGCGCCCGGGGCGAACGGCTGGCCGGCGCGCCGGCCGTCGGGGGTCGACCCCGTGGACTTCCCGTACACGACGTTGGACGTGATGGTCAGCACGGACTGCGTGTGCACCGCGTCGCGGTAGGTCGGCGTCTGGCGGATCTTGGCCATGAAGGTCTTCACCAGCCAGACGGCGATGTCGTCGGCCCGGTCGTCGTCGTTCCCGTAGGCCGGGAAGTCGCCGTCGACCTCGTACTCGGTGACGAGCCCGTCGACGGTCCGCACGGGCCGGACCTTCGCGTACCGGATGGCCGAGAGCGAGTCCGCGACCACCGACAGGCCGGCGATGCCGCACGCCATCGTCCGCAGCACCTCGCGGTCGTGCAGGGCCATCTCGAGGCGCTCGTACGCGTACTTGTCGTGCATGAAGTGCACGCAGTTGAGCGCGTCGACGTAGGTCTGGGCCAGCCAGTCGAGCATCCCGTCCAGCTTGGCGACGACGTCGTCGTAGTCGAGCACGTCACCGGAGACGGCCGGCGCCGAGGGCGCGACCTGCTTACCGGTCAGCTCGTCGCGACCACCGTTGATCGCGTAGAGCAGCGCCTTGGCCAGGTTCACCCGCGCCCCGAAGAACTGCATCTGCTTGCCGACCCGCATGGGCGACACACAGCAGGCGATCGCGGCGTCGTCGCCCCACGACTCACGGATGAGGTCGTCAGACTCGTACTGCAGGGCGGACGTGTCGATGGAGACCTTGGTGCAGTACCGCTTGAAGCCCTCGGGCAGGCGGTCGCTCCAGAAGATCGTGAGGTTGGGCTCGGGTGCCGGTCCCAGGTTGTACAGGGTCTGGAGGTACCGGAACGACGTGCGGGTCACCAGCGTCCGCCCGTCCTCGCCCATGCCGCCGATCGACTCCGTCACCCACGTGGGGTCGCCGGAGAACAGCTCGTCGTACTCGGGCGTGCGCAGGAAGCGCACGATGCGCAGCTTGATGACGAGGTCGTCGACGAGCTCCTGCGCCTCCGTCTCCGTCAGGCACCCGGTGTCGAGGTCGCGCTGCAGGTAGACGTCCAGGAAGGTCGACGTCCGGCCCAGCGACATCGCCGCGCCGTTCTGCTCCTTCACCGCGCCCAGGTACGCGAAGTAGAGCCACTGGACCGCCTCGCGCGCCGTCGCGGCCGGCCCGGAGATGTCGTAGCCGTACGAGGCCGCCATGACCTTGAGCTCCTGCAGCGCGCGCACCTGCTCGGCGTTCTCCTCGCGGTCCCGGATGACACCCTCCGACGAGCGCTCCCGGTCCAGCTCGGCGCGGTCCTCGCGCTTGGCGGCGATGAGCGCGTCGACCCCGTAGAGCGGGACGCGGCGGTAGTCGCCGATGATCCGGCCGCGGCCGTAGGCGTCGGGCAGGCCGGTGATGAGGTGCGCCGACCGGGCCGCGCGCACCGCGGGCGGGTAGACGTCGAAGACGCCGTCGTTGTGGGTCTTGCGGTACTTGGTGAAGATCTCGCCGACGATCGGGTCCGGCGCGAACCCGTAGGTCTCGAGCGCCTTCTCCACCATCCGGTAGCCGCCGTTGGGCATGATCGCGCGCTTCAGCGGCGCGTCGGTCTGCAGGCCGACGATGAGCTCGTGGTGGCGGTCGATGTAGCCGGGCTCGTGCGACGTGATCGACGACGGCGTGTGCGGGTCGATGTCGTGGACACCGCGGGCGCGCTCGGCCGGGAACATCGCGGTCAGCCGCGCCCACAGCGCGGTCGTGCGCGGCGTCGGGCCGGCGAGGAAGTCCGCGTCACCGGTGTACGGGGTGTAGTTCCGCTGGAGGAAGTCCCGCACGTCGATCCGGTCCGTCCACGGTCCCGTGGCGAAGCCGTACCACGCGGGGTGCGCGGCCGCCTCGCGGCGCTGGTTCGCGGACAGTGTGCTGGTGGACATCTGGGGCTCCTCCGACGTAGTCGATATCTCGACGCTACGGAGGTGAACGGGCCCCGGCACGGGACCTAAGGCCTCAGATGGTTCAGGGCGTGCGCCCCAGGGCCGCGAGCGTGTCGCGCGCGATGTCCGCCGGGTGCAGGCGCAGCTCGGTGACCAGCTGCTCGCGGGTGGCGTGGTCGAGGAACGCACGCGGGATGCCGAAGGCCTCGACCGGCGTCCCGATGCCCGCCTCCCGGGCGCGCTGGGCCAGGTGCGAGCCGAGGCCGCCGTCGACGACGCCGTCCTCGATGGTGACGACGTGGTCGTGGTCCCCGACCAGCTTGGTGAGCGCACCCGAGACCGGCATGACCCAGCGGGGGTCCACGACCGTCGCCCGGAGCCCGTGCGCGGCGAGCAGCGCGGCGGTCTCGAGCGCGGTCGGCGCCATGGCGCCGTACCCGATCACGAGGACGTGGGGCAGGTCGGCGGGACCGTCGTGCCGGGCCAGGACGTCGATGCCGTCCAGGTGGTCGATCGCCGGCACCGGGTCGACCAGCGCGCCCTTGGGGTAGCGCACGACGGTCGGGGCGTCGTCGACGTCGACGGCGGTCCGCAGCGCGTCGCGCAGGGTCTCCTCGTCGCGCGGCGCGGCCAGCCGCAGGCCCGGCACGACGCCGAGCATCGCCAGGTCCCACATGCCGTTGTGGCTCGCGCCGTCGGAGCCCGTGAGCCCCGCCCGGTCCAGCACGAACGTGACGCCCGCCTTGTGCAGCGCGACGTCCATGAGCACCTGGTCGAACGCGCGGTTGAGGAACGTGGCGTACACGGCGACCACCGGGTGCAGGCCGCCGAAGGCCATCCCCGCGGCGGACGTCGCGGCGTGCTGCTCGGCGATCCCCACGTCGAAGACCCGCTCGGGGAACTCGGCCGCGAACGGCGCGAGACCGACGGGCTGCAGCATCGCCGCCGTGATGGCGACCACGTCCGGGCGCCGACGCCCGATCCGCAGCAGCTCGTCCGCGAACACGCTGGTCCACTCGAACCGCGACGGCGCCACCGGCAGGCCGGTCTCGGGGTGGATCTTGCCGACGGCGTGGAACCGGTCGGCCACGTCCTGCTCGGCGGGCACGTACCCGCGGCCCTTCTCGGTGATGACGTGCACGATCACCGGGCCGCCGAACGCGCGGGCGTTGCGCAGGGCCTTCTCGACCGCGCGCACGTCGTGCCCGTCCACGGGTCCGACGTACTTGATGCCGAGGTCCTCGAACATGCCCTGCGGGACCAGGACGTCCTTGAGGCCCTGCTTCATCCCGTGCAGCGCGTCGTACGTCATCCGCCCGGGCGGACCGGACCTGCGCAGCGTCCGCTTGCCCCACGACAGGACGTTCTCGTAGCCGCGCGTCGTGCGGAGGGTGTCGAGGTGGTGGGCGAGCCCGCCGATGGTCGGCGCGTAGGAGCGGCCGTTGTCGTTGACGACGACCACGAGCCGGCGGTCCTGGCCGGCGGCGATGTTGTTGAGCGCCTCCCAGGCCATGCCGCCCGTGAGGGCGCCGTCGCCGATCACGGCCACGACGTGGCGGTCGGCGCGGCCCTGGAGCTGGTTGGCCTTCGCGATGCCGTCGGCCCAGCTCAGCGCCGTCGAGGCGTGCGAGTTCTCGACGACGTCGTGCTCCGACTCGGCGCGGCTGGGGTACCCGGACAGCCCGCCCTTGCTGCGCAGCTGGGAGAAGTCGCGCCGGCCGGTGAGCAGCTTGTGCACGTAGGCCTGGTGGCCGGTGTCGAACACCATGGTGTCCAGCGGCGACTCGAACACCCGGTGCATCGCGATCGTCAGCTCGACGACGCCGAGGTTGGGCCCGAGGTGGCCGCCGGTGCGCGAGACCTGGTCGACGAGGAAGTCGCGGATCTCGGCCGCGAGGTCGTCGGCCTGCTGCGGGGTGAGCCGGCGCACGTCCTCGGGGGAGCTGATGTGGTCGAGCTGACCCATGAGTGGTGCCTCCTCCTCCGGTGTGCGGCGACGATGCCGCACCGTGCGGACGCCGAAAGCTGTGCCCACACTGTAGGACGCCCGGGGGTCTTCAGCACGACGCCGCAGGTCAGCACGGGTGTGGGACGTGCCTCACCGGACCGGGCGCGACGCCCCGAGCACCTCGACGTCGGCGTCGGTGCTGACCTCGGCCGTGCCGTCCGCCGTCAGACGCACGTCGAGCGGGCGCCCCGCGAGCCGCAAGCCACGCACCTCCACGGCGCCCACGGGGCTGGGCGTGGGAGGGCGGACCGTCAGCGTGCCGCCCGGCACGTCCGGGTCCAGGCCGAGCGCCGACGCCAGGACCGTGACCGCGGAAGCCGCCGACCACGCCTGCGGCCGGCACGCCGCCGGGTACGGCACCGTGCGAGGCACGTCGCCGCGGGCGTCGCCCGACCAGAGCTCGGGCAGGCGGAAGTCGAAGTCGTCACCCGCGGCGAGCAGTCCCTCGACCAGGGACGCCGACTCCCGCGCGTGACCGCCGCGCGCGAGCCCGGCCAGGACGACCGCCGTGTCGTGGGGCCAGACGGCACCCCCGTGGTAGCGCATCGGCCAGTAGCCCGCGGACTCCGCCGACATCGTGCGCAGCCCGCGGCCGGCGTCCATGTCGGGCCGCCCCAGGCGTTCCGCGACCACCCGCTCCTCGGCCGGGGTGAGGAGGCCCGTTCCCAGCAGGTGCCCGATGTTGCTGGTCACGGTGTCGACCACGGCCTTGTCGACGTCCAGCGCGATGCCCGGGTACGCACCGTCCGGCGAGTCGACCCAGAAGCTCGCCCGGAAACGGTCCGCCAGGCGCTCCGCCCAGGCCCGCCAGCGGTCCGTCCCGGGCCGGCCGAAGGCCTCGAGCAGCGAGGCTCCGGACCTCGCCGCCTCGTAGGCGTAGCCCTGCACCTCGACGAGCGCGATCGGACCGGTCGCCAGCCTGCCGTCCCGCCACTGCACCGAGTCGCCGGAGTCCTTCCAGCCCTGGTTCGCCAGCCCGCGCCCGGACTCGTCCACGTACTCGAGGAAGCCGTCGCCATCCGCGTCGCCGTGCTCCACCATCCACGTGAGCGCCGCCTCGGCGGCGGGCAGCAGCGCCGCCACCTCGTCGGGGGGCATCCCCCACCGCCACGCGTCGTGGAGCAGGCACACCCACAGCGGCGTCGCGTCGACCGTCCCGTAGTACAGCGGCGGCAGGGCCAGGCCGTGCTCGGGCATCACCAGCTCCGCGCGGCGCACCTCGTGCAGGATCTTGCCGGGCTGCTCGGCGCTCGCGACGTCCGTGGCCTGCCCCTGCCGGGCGGCGAGGGTCCGTAGGGTGCCCGCGGCCAGCTCGGTCCCGAGCGGCAGCAGCATGCGCGCGGCCCAGAGCGAGTCGCGCCCGAAGAGGGTGAAGAACCACGGCGCGCCGGCGGCCAGGAACACGTCGTCGGGGGCGAACGCGGCGGACATCCGCAGCGTCGCCAGGTCGTCGAGCGCCTGGCCCAGCAGTGCGGGCAGCCGACGGTCGTCGGCGACCACGTGCGGGATCGACCACTCCGGACCCGGTCGGGACGGCGCGTGCACGACAGCCGCCGCGTCCTCGACGTCGAGGCGCCACGCCAGCGTGACGGGCACGGCGGCGGTGACCTCGACGTCCCACCACAGGACGGCCTCCGCGGGGTCCCCTTCGAGCACCACCCGCGCGCCCGGCGCACGCAGCGTGGCGACCAGGTCGGCGCCCGGCCGCCAGCGCACCAGGCCCAGCGCGCCGGTCGAGTCGTCGAGCACGTCGGCCCCGACCGGGGCGCGGCCACCCTTGAGGCGCTCCATCGGCGTCGCGTCCGCCCGCACCAGCAGCTCCACCCGGGCCCGGACGGGCTCGGCGGTGGAGCAGGTCAGGACGAGCTCCTCGTCGACCCGCCCCGGGCGCACGGTCCTCAACCGGTCCAGCCGGGCGGTCGGGTCCGCACCGGGTCCGTCGATCGCCCGCGTCACGGCGACGACCCGTACCCGGCCGGGGCCGTCCGGCGCGGCGGCGACGGTCTCGGGCTCCTCCCCGCCCACGTGCACGCGCGCTGCGGCCAGCACCCGCACGTCCGCGTGGTGGATGCCCTGGGCCCCTTGGGCGCGGATCTGGCCGTCGGCACCGGACCACGCCTGCGTCGGCGCGTGGACGGCCGCGAGCAGGTCGTGGAGCAGCGGCTGGACGTCCATCGTCGGTCTCCCTCGTCGTCGGGGGTGCGCGGGCCGGGCGCGGCCTGGACCGGCACCGGCGTGACCGAACCGTGACCTCGTCCAGTTGACAGCCCCGCGCGGTGCTGGCAACTCTAGGACCAAACATTTGAGCGTTCCAATACCGGATGTCCAGTCGATTGGATCGTTCACATAGGCCGCGAAGGGGCAGCCATGGACGCCAGCAGCCGTGCCACGCTCGAGCACGTGGCCCGGCGCGCCCAGGTGTCGCGGCAGACCGTCTCCAACGTCCTGAACGCCCCCCACCTCGTCCGTGCCGACACCACCGAGCGGGTGCGCGCGGCGATCGAGGAGCTGGGCTACCGGCCCAGCACCGCCGCCCGGCAGCTGCGCACCGGCCGCTCTCGCGTGCTCGGGCTGCGCATCGAACCGGTCCGCGACGGCATCAACGGCGCCGTGCTCGACCGGTTCCTGCACGCCCTCACCGAGCGCGCCCAGGCCCGCGGCTACCGGGTCATGCTCTTCACCGCGGCCGACGACGAGCGGGAGATCCAGCAGTACGACGAGCTGCTCGAGACGGCGGACCTCGACGCGTTCGTGCTGACCAGCACGCACCACGGCGACCGCCGCACGCAGTGGCTGGGCGAGCGGGACGTGCCGTTCGTGACGTTCGGCCGTCCGTGGGAGACCGACGACGGTCCCGTGGTCGAGGACCATCCGTGGGTCGACGTCGACGGCGCCGCGGGGACGCGCGCCGCGGTCGAGCACCTGCAGCAGCTCGGTCACCGCCGCATCGGGCTGATCGGCTGGCCGGAGGGCTCGGACGTGGGCGCCGACCGCCGCCGGGGCTGGCGCAACGCCATGCTCCGCGCCGGGTGGGACAAGGACGGGCTCGGCCAGCTCGAGGCCGCCGTCCCCGACGGCGTCGCGGCGGGCGGCCGCGCCGCCGAGCTGCTGCTCGAGCACAGCCGGCCCACCGCGCTGGTGTGTGCGAGCGACTCCCTCGCCCTGGGCGCGCTGCACGCGACCCGGGCGACGGACGCACCGCCCGCCGTCGTCGGCTTCGACGACACCCCCGTCGCCACAGCACTCGGCCTGACGAGCGTGGCCCAGCCGCTGGCCGAGGCCGCCGACCGGGCCCTGGGTCTCCTGCTGCGCAGGCTCGACGGCGGGGCAGGGCCGGTCCCCGACCCGCACGTCCTGCTCACCCCGTACCTCGTCGTCCGCGCCTCCAGCACACCGCCACCTGCCTGACCACCCGTGCGTCGCGACGAAGCACGCACCCGACCGAAGGGCCACCACCATGCGCTCCGCACCCCTCCGCCGCCGCACCCTCGCGGCGCTCACCGCCGGCACGGCCGGACTCCTCGCCCTCACCGCGTGCAGCGGCGGCGGCTTCGACGACGAGGGCGGGGGGTCGGCCACCGCCGCCAGCACCGGCAGCGGCGACCTCCAGGTCCTGATCGGGTCGAGCGGCGACGCCGAGACGGACGCCGTGAACGCCGCGGTCGACGCCTGGTCGAAGGACTCGGGCACCAAGGCGACGGTGACCGTCGCGTCCGACCTCGCCCAGGAGCTCAGCCAGGGCTTCGCCTCCGGCGACCCGGCCGACGTGTTCTACGTGAGCGCCGACGCCTTCCAGGGGTACGCCGCCAACGGGTCCCTGCTGGCCTACGGCGACCAGCTCGAGGCCAAGGACGACTTCTACCCCTCGCTCGTCGACCAGTTCTCCTACGACGGGAAGCTCTACTGCGCCCCGAAGGACTTCTCCACGCTCGCGCTGGAGATCAACACGGACGACTGGGCGGCCGCCGGCCTCACCGACGCCGACATCCCGACCACGTGGGACCAGCTCAGCAGCGCGGCGACCAAGCTCACCGCCGACGGCCGGACCGGGATGGGCTTCAGCGGGGAGTACGCGCGGATCGGCGCCTTCCTCGCGCAGGCGGGAGGGTCGCTCGTCAGCGAGGACGGCACGACCGCGACCGCCAACAGCGCCGAGAACGTCGCGGGCCTCACCTACGTCAAGGACCTGCTGACCTCGGGCAGCGCGGCGTACGCGTCGACGCTCGGCACCGGCTGGGGCGGCGAGGCGTTCGGCACCAACAAGGCCGCCATGACGATCGAGGGCAACTGGATCACCGGCGCGATGACGAACGACTACCCCGACGTGAAGTACACGGTCGTGCCGCTGCCGGCGGGTCCCGGGGGCCAGGGCACCCTGCAGTTCACCAACTGCTGGGGCATCGCCGCGGACTCCCCGAACCAGGAGGCCGCGATCGACCTGGTCGAGTCCCTGGTCGCGACCGACCAGCAGCTCGCGTTCGCCAAGGCGTTCGGCGTCATGCCGTCGGTCCAGTCGGCGGCCGACGGCTGGCGCGAGCTCTACCCCGACATGTCCGCGTTCATCGACAGCGCCGACTTCGCGCAGAACGTGGTCAACGCGCAGGGTGCCGGCGACGTGATCACCGACTTCAACGCCCAGCTCGAGGGGCTGGCGACCGGTGACCCGAAGGCGATCCTCGACTCGGTGCAGACGAACCTCCAGGCGGTCCTCGACGACCAGTCCTGACGCGCAGTACCCGGGATCGACCGCTCGCGACGAGGAGGACACGTGACGACCGCCACTGCGGCAGCGGCCCAGCGTGCCGACCGACGACCCGGCACCTCGCCGGGGCGCCGGTCGGGAGGGCCGGGCCGGCAGGGACTCGCCGGCTGGGTGTTCGTCGCGCCGATGCTCGTGATCCTCGGGCTCTTCCTCGTCGTGCCCGTGCTCATGGCCGCGTGGGTCAGCGTCTCGGACTGGAACGGGCACGGCAGCCCGTTCGGGGCCGACGTCGGCTACGTGGGGGCGCAGAACTACACCGACCTGCTGTTCGGGACCGGGCTCGCGACGAAGGACTTCGGCACGTCGCTGCGGAACAACGGGTACTACGTGCTGCTCGTGGTGCCGCTGCAGACGGCGCTGGCGCTGTTCCTGGCGGTCATGGTGAACCGGAAGGTGCTGCGGGGGCGCGGGGCTCTACGCACCGCGTTCTACTTCCCGTCCGTCACCAGCACGGTCGCCATCACGGTGCTCTGGCTGTTCCTGTTCTCCGCGTCCGGCGCGGTGAACAGCGCCCTGGCGTGGCTCGGCATCAACGGACCGAACTGGTTCAACGACCCACGGGGCGTCCTGCACCTCCTGCTCGGGCTCGTCGGCGTCGACGCACCGCCCCCGGCGCTGGCCTCGCACGGGATGCTTGGCATCACGTGGTGGGAGTGGCTTGCCGGCCCGTCGGTCGCGATGAGCGCGTTCATCCTCATGGCCGTCTTCACCACGTCCGGCACGTTCATGCTCCTGTTCCTCGCGGCGCTGCAGGCGATCTCCGGCGACGTGGAGGAGGCGGCCGTGATGGACGGCACGACCGGCTGGCAGCGGTTCTGGTACGTCACGCTGCCGATGCTGCGGCCGACGGTCTTCACCGTGGTCACCCTCGGGCTCATCGGCTGCTGGCAGGTGTTCGACCAGATCTACACCGGCACGCAGGGCGGCCCGGCCAAGACGACGCTGACCCCGGCGTACCTGTCCTACAACGCGGCGTTCAACAACCAGGACTGGGGCCGCGGCGCGGCGATCGCGTTCATGCTGTTCGCGATCATCGTCGTCCTCACGGGCGTGCAGCGGGTCCTCCTCCGCGAGCGCGACGGGGCTCCCCGCCGGCGTCGGGCCGGGGCCGGGACGGAGCGACCGTGACCGCCGACGCCCCCACCACCCCGCCCCGGGCCCGTCGCCGCCCGCGCCGCGCGGGGGACGTCGTCGTGTACGTGATCCTCGCGCTGCTCGCGCTGCTGTACGTCTACCCGTTCCTGGTACAGATCTCCACGTCGTTCAAGACCGATGCCGAGGCCGCGACGAACGCGCTGTCACTCGTGCCCCAGACGTGGACGACGGCCGCCTACGAGCGGCTGTTCCGGCACTCGGACTACCCGTTGTGGTTCCGCAACTCGGTCATCGTGACCATCGCCGTCACCCTCGGCCGGGTGTTCATCGACGCGCTCGCCGGCTACGCGCTGGCCCGGCTCCGGTTCCGCGGCCGCGGCCTGGTGTTCGCCGGCGTGATCGCGGTCATGGCCGTGCCGAGCGTCGTGCTGCTCATCCCGAAGTTCCTGGTGATCAAGCAGCTCGGCATCTACAACACGTTCGGCGGCCTGATCATCCCGCTGCTGGCCGACGCCGCCGGGGTCTTCATCATGAAGAACTTCTTCGAGTCGATCCCGCCCAGCGTCGAGGAGGCCGCGCGGCTCGACGGCGCCGGCACGTTCCGCATCTGGTGGTCCGTCGTGCTGCCCATGGCGACACCGGCGCTGGTGACGATCGTCATCCTGTCGTTCCAGGGCTCGTGGAACGAGCTGTCGCACTTCATCGTCGCCTCGCAGGACCCCGGCCTCGTCACGCTGACCAAGGGCGTCGCCCAGCTGGCCTCGGGGGCTCTCAGCGCGGGCACCCAGTACCCCTTGAAGCTCGCGGCCGCGGCCATCATGACCATCCCCGTGGCCGTGCTCTTCTTCGTGTTCCAGCGCCGGCTCATGAACGTCAGCAGCGGCGCCGTGAAGGAGTAGGACGCCTGCCCGGGTTCCCCGCGCACCGACTATCATGGATCGGAAAGGGGAACACCCATGCGCTTCCTGCCCGGCCACGCGGCCACCTCAGACCTCACCTACGGAGACGTCTTCCTCGTCCCGTCGCGTTCAGAGGTCGCCTCCCGCTTCGACGTCGACCTCACGGCCGTCGACGGCACCGGCACCACCGTCCCGATCGTCGTCGCCAACATGACGGCGGTCGCGGGCCGGCGGATGGCCGAGACGGTCGCCCGCCGCGGCGGCATCACGGTCCTCCCCCAGGACGTCCCCACGGATGTCGTCGCCGAGGTGGTCTCCTCGGTGAAGGCCCGGCACACGGTGGTCGAGAGCGCCGTCGTCGTCAGCCTGCACGACACCGTGCACACCGCGCTGACGCTGATCGGCAAGCGCGCGCACGGCGCGGCCGTCGTCGTGGAGGACGGCCGTCCCGTCGGCGTCGTCACCGAGGCCGACTGCGGTGGCGTCGACCGGTTCACGCAGGTGTCCGAGGTCATGAGCGCCCAGCCCACGACCGTCGACCTCGCCGTCATCGAGCAGGGCGGCCTGCGCGGCCTCGAGGCTGCGTTCGAGCAGCTGCACGCCTCGCGCCGCAAGTTCTCCCCCGTCGTGCGCGACGGTGAGCTCGTCGGCGTACTCACACAGGTCGGCGCGCTGCGCTCGTCCGTGTACCAGCCGGCGCTCGACGCGCAGGGTCGGCTGCGCGTCGCCGCCGCCGTCGGCATCAACGGCGACGTCAAGCAGAAGGCCCTCGAGCTGCTCGAGGCCGGGGTCGACGTGCTCGTCGTGGACACCGCGCACGGGCACCAGCGCAAGATGCTCGACGCGCTGGGCGCCGTCCGCTCGCTCGACCCGCAGGTGCCGGTGGTCGCGGGCAACGTCGTCACCGCCGAGGGCACGCGCGACCTGATCTCCGCGGGCGCGGACATCGTCAAGGTCGGCGTCGGCCCCGGCGCCATGTGCACGACGCGGATGATGACCGCGGTCGGCCGCCCGCAGTTCTCGGCCGTCCTGGAGTGCGCCGCGGAGGCGCGCCGGCTGGGCAAGCACGTCTGGGCCGACGGCGGCGTGCGGCACCCGCGCGACGTCGCGCTGGCCCTGGCCGCCGGTGCGTCCCAGGTCATGGTCGGCTCGTGGTTCGCGGGCACGCACGAGTCCCCCGGGGACCTGCACGAGGACGGCAACGGCCGGCTCTACAAGGAGTCGTTCGGCATGGCGTCCGCCCGTGCGGTGGCCGCGCGCACGCGCGGAGGCTCGGCGTTCGACCGGGCCCGCAAGGGGCTGTACGAGGAGGGCATCTCGTCCTCCCGCATGTTCCTGGACCCGCGCCGCCCGGGCGTCGAGGACCTGATCGACACGATCACCGCGGGCGTCCGCTCGGCCGCGACCTACGTCGGCGCCACGACCATCGACGAGCTGCACGAGCGCGCGGTCGTCGGGATCCAGTCGGCGGCGGGCTACGAGGAGGGGCGCCCGCTGCCCGACGGGTGGTGATCGGCATGCGTCCCGTCCTGGTGATCACCCACGCCCCGCACGAGGGCCCCGGGCTGATCTCCCGCGGGCTCGACGCGCCGATCCGCGTGCGGACCGTGCTCGACCTCGAGGACGCGCGCCTGCCGGGCCTCGACGAGGTCTCCGGGGTCGTCGTCCTGGGCGGCCCGATGGACGCCGACGACGTGCCCGGCCACCCCGGCCTCGCGGCGGAGCGCACGCTGCTGGCGGCCGCGGTCGACGCCGACGTCCCCGTGCTCGGCGTGTGCCTCGGCATGCAGCTGCTGGCGCTCGCGCTGGGCGCCCGGCTCCACCTGCGCGCCGCGACCGAGATCGGTTTCGCGCCGGTAGACATCGACGTCGAGGACCCGCTGCTGGGGGCGCTGGGCACCCGCCCGACCGTCCTGCACTGGCACTCCGACACCGTCGAGCTGCCGCCGGGCGCGACCCTCCTGGCCTCCACCGACGCGACGCCGGTCCAGGCGTTCCGGGCCGGCAGCGCGCTCGGCCTGCAGTTCCACCCCGAGCTCGACGCGGGGATGCTCGACCTCTGGCTCTCGACGCCGGACATGGTCGGGGACCTGTCGGCCGACGAGGTCGAGGAGATCCGCTCCGCCGGCGCCCGGCACCTGCCCGGTCTCGTGCCGGCCGCCGAGAAGCTGTTCGCCGGTTTCGGGGAGCTCGTGCGGGCTCGCGGATGACCGCACCGACCCCGGAGGTCCGTGGAGCGCGCGCGGAGCTCGTCGACCTGTGCGCGCGCGGCCTCGACTGGCGGGTGGATCCCGCGCGCGTGCTCGACGACCCGTCCGCTGCGCGCCCGGCCGCGGTGCTCGTGCTGTTCGGCGAGCTGGACGCCTTGCCCGCCCGCACGGACACCCCGGCGGTGGCCCGCGACCTCGACGTGCTCCTGCAGCGGCGCTCGGGCACGCTCGGCCACCACGCCGGCCAGATCGCGTTCCCCGGCGGCAGGCTCGAGCCGACCGACGCCGGGCCGCGCGAGGCCGCCCTGCGCGAGGCCGTCGAGGAGGTCGGGCTGGACGCGTCCGGCGTCGAGGTCCTGGGCACCCTTCCGCCGCTCCCGGTGCCGGTCAGCAACCACCTGGTCACGCCGGTGCCGGCGTGGTGGACGCACCCGTCGGTGGTTGCCGCCGTCGACCACGCCGAGACCGTCGACGTGTTCCGCGTCCCCGTCGCCGACCTGCTCGACCCGGCGAACCGGGCGAGCGTCGAGCACCTGCGCTGGGGCCGCACGGTCCGCACGCCGGCGTTCACGGTGGACGGCACGCTCGTGTGGGGCTTCACCGGGATCGTGCTCGCGCGCATGTTCGACGCGCTCGGGTGGGCCGTGCCGTACGACGTCCGCCGCACGGTCTCGGCCCGCTGACGTGGTGCATCCCGTCCCCGAGGTCGAGGTCACCGAGCAGCTCGCGCGCACGCTCCTGGCTGAGCAGCACCCTGACCTCGCGCACCTGCCGCTGACCTGGGCGGGGACCGGCTGGGACAACGCGCTGTGGCGCCTGGGCGACCACCTGGCCGCCCGGTTCCCCGTGCGGGCGCTCGCGGCGCCCTTCGTCCACCACGAGCAGGAGTGGTTGCCCGTCCTCGCCCCGCGCCTGCCGGTCGACGTGCCGGTGCCCGTCCGCGCCGGGCGTCCGTCCGGCTCCTACCCGTGGACGTGGAGCATCGTGCCGTGGTTCGACGCCGTCGCCGCGCACCGCACCCCGGTGGCCGGCCGGACGGCGTGGGCCGCCGCGCTGGCCGACGTGTTCGTCGCGCTGCACCACCCGGCCCCCGACAACGCCCCGGTCAACCCGTTCCGCGGCGTCTCGATCGTGCCCCGAGAGCCGGCCCTGCGGGAGCGGCTCGCCACGCTCGGGCTGCCCGACGCCGACCGGATCCTCGAGCGCTGGCGCGACCTCGCCGCCGCACCAGAGTGGGACGGCCCCGCCCTCTGGCTGCACGGCGACCCCCACCCGGCCAACCTGCTGGTCCACGACGGACGGCTCCGGGCGGTCATCGACTTCGGAGACATGACCTCCGGCGACCCGGCGTCGGACCTGTCGACCGCGTGGCTGACGTTCGACGCCGAGGGGCGCGCGGCATTCCGGGACCGACTGGTGTACGACGACAACACGTGGCGGCGCGCGCAGGCGTGGGCGCTGCACATGGCGGTCGTGCTTCAGATGCACCCCGTGGACCACCCGACGCTCGCGGAGATCGGCCGGCACGGGATCCAGCAGGCGCTCGCCGACGGCTAGGTCGGCCTATCCTCGGAGCGAGGGAACGGAGCCGGTCGTCATGAGCACCGCGTTGATCGTCGTGGACGTGCAGAACGACTTCTGCGAGGGTGGCTCGCTGGCCGTCACAGGCGGAGCCCGGGTCGCCGCCGACATCTCGGCGTACCTGGCGGCGAACGCGGACGACTACACGCTCGTCGTCGCCACCCGCGACTGGCACGCACCCCTGCCCGACACCAACGACGGGCACTTCGCGGCCGACGGCGAGGAGCCCGACTACGTCCGCACCTGGCCCGTGCACTGCGTCGCGCACACCCCCGGCGCCGAGTACCACCCCGACCTCGACCTGCCGGCGGACCGCCTGGTCGAGGTGGTGAAGGGCGAGTCCCGCCAGGACTACTCCGGATTCCAGGGGCGCATCCTCGGTCCCGGGCCGGAGGACGCCGACCTGGCGGACACCCTGCGGAGCCACGGCGTCGACCGCGTCGACGTCGTCGGCCTCGCCACCGACTACTGCGTTCGCGCGACCGCGCTCGACGCGCACGACGCCGGCTTCGGCGTGCGCGTCCTGACCGACCTCGTCGCCGGTGTGGCCCACGACTCCTCGGTCGCGGCGCTCGACGAGCTCGCCGCGTCCGGGGTCGACGTCGAGCCGGCCCCGTCGGAGGACTGACCGATGGCGGACACCCCGAACAAGACGACCCCCACCGACGCCGACGTCGCCGCCTTCGTCGCGGCCGTCGAGCACCCGGTCCGCCGGCGGGACGCCGAACGCCTGGTGGCGCTCATGACCCGCGTGACGGGCGAGCCGCCGCGGATGTGGGGGCCGACGATCGTCGGCTTCGGCACCTACCACTACCGCTACCCGTCGGGCCGCGAGGGCGACTCGAGCGCGGCCGGGTTCTCGCCGCGCAAGGACGCGACGACGATCTACTTCCCGGACGGCGTCGACGCGCACGCCGACGTGCTCTCGGGCCTCGGGCCGCACACGGTCGGGAAGGGCTGCCTCTACGTCAAGGACCTCGACGCCGTGGACCTCGGGGTGCTCGAGGAAGCCGTGCGCCGCTCGTACGCGACCGTCTCGGCCGGCACGTTCGGCACCCGGCTCTCCTGACCGGCCCCTCGGCTGCTCTAGCCGAAGGTCGCCGAGACCACGACGTCGCCGCCGCCGACGTCGATGCTGATGTCGGAGACGGACACGCCCGGGGGAAGCAGCGCCGCGATGTCGATCCTGCGCGCAGCCGCCGCCGCGATCCTCGGCCGGAACGGTGCGACGAGCGCGCCCACGACCGGGTTGGTGCTGGAGATCTCCGCGTCGCGGACCGAGAGCACCAACGCGTCATCGATCGACGCCACGCCCGTCACCACGACGGCGGCGCGCACGACGCTCTTGCGCACCTTGGCCTCCGCTCGGACGGACAGCTCGCGAGGCCCGCGGCTCTCGAGGTCGAGGTCCAGGTCGGTCAGCGTGAAGCCGCGCGACCTCAGCGCGTCGGCGAGGGCCGCGCGCGCCGCACCTTCGATGCCTTTCCGCGGTGCGGAGACACGGGCCGTGCCCACGACCGGCGCGTCCGGGGACGGCGGTTGCACCTCGAGGGCGAGCTGGTCGGTCGAGCTGGTCGCCCAGGCGAACCGCACGTCGCTCGCGGAGATCGCAACGTCCACCGGGACACCCGCGACCGACGCCGGGTGGGCCACCAGCTCGAGCGTGCGGACGACCGCCGGCTCGCGATGCGTGACGTCGACCGCTGGGAGCCTCTCCGGGTCCGGACCGTCGACCTCGATGGCGACGCCGGTGCCATCGACCGTCAGGGACGCGATGTCGGCGCCGTCGAGGTGAGCTGTGACGACGATCCGCTCCAGCCCGCGGACCCGGCGCTGCGCGAGTCTGGCGAGCAGCTCTCGGACGCGGGTCTCGATCTCCGCGTCGCTGGTGGGTCGCGGGGCCGTGCCGAACGGGAGGTGGCGCTGATCGGTCATGGAGCGAGGCTAGGCCGAGCCCCGTCCCCCCGCTCTACGTCGCGGTGACCGGCAGGGCCGGCATCCGCTTCTTCTTCCGGTTCTCCCGGACCACCCAGGCGACGTCGGGGTCCGACGACTCCGTCAGCGGGAGGAACGCCGCCAGGCCCCGATCCGGGTCGGCGGCCAGCGCGACGCTCCAGCAGTAGCCGAGCGCCTGCCGCAGGGTTCGGACGTCCGCCGCCCGCCGCTCCTGTGCCGGCAGCGACGCGAGGAAGCTCGTCGCGCTGGCGCACGCCGTCAGTGCCGCACCCGTCGTCGCCGCGTCGTGCAGCAGGCGGGGCTCGCACAACGCCGCCACGGCCGCGCGCCGGACCAGCGCGGAGCCGTCGTCGGCCCAACCGGCCATCGTCGACCGCAGGAGCTCGGGGTCGGCGTCGCCGGCCAGCTGCCAGGCCATCGCGACCCCCTCGCGGACGCGCCAGGAGCCGTCCGACGCCCGGTCGCGCAGCGCCGCGACGACGTGCGACCGCTCGCCGGCGCTCGTGGCCCCGAGCAGGCGGGGCGCCAGCGCGACGGTGGCGCACATCCGGCGGAACTCGTCCGGGTCGTCCAGGAGCTCATCGACGAGCGCCGGGTGCTCTCCCCCGCACACCTGCGCGAACGCCTGCACCAGCTCGAGGTCCGCGCGGGGGCCGGGCAGCCCGCTGTGCGCGTCCAGGTACGCCACGACGGCGGCCCCGTCGAGGTCGCGCAGTGCGGAGGCGTGCTGGGCTCGGCGGGTCGTCACGGCCCCATCCCACACCCGCGCCCTAGCACGCCGCGAGCCCGGCCCCCACGGGGACCGGGCTCGCGGGGTGGTGCGTCAGGCCTTGACGAGCGAGCGCAGGACGTACTGCAGGATGCCGCCGTTGCGGTAGTAGTCCGCCTCGCCGGGGGTGTCGATGCGCAGCACCGCGTCGAACGCGACGACCGTGCCGTCGGTCTTCGTGGCGGTCACGGCCAGCGTGCTCGGCGTCGTGCCCTCGTTCAGCGCCGTGACGCCCGTGATGTCGAACGTCTCGGTGCCGTCCAGGCCCAGCGAGTCGGCCGACTCGCCCTCGGGGAACTGCAGCGGCAGCACGCCCATCCCGATGAGGTTGGAGCGGTGGATCCGCTCGAAGCTCTCGGTGATGACGGCCTTGACGCCCAGCAGGCTGGTGCCCTTGGCGGCCCAGTCGCGCGACGAGCCCGACCCGTACTCCTTGCCGCCGAGCACGACGAGCGGGATGCCGGCGGCCTGGTAGGCCTGCGAGGCGTCATAGATCGACGTCTGCTCGCCGGTCAGCAGGTTCGTCGTGAAGCCGCCCTCGACGCCGGGGACCAGCTGGTTGCGCAGCCGGATGTTGGCGAACGTGCCGCGGATCATGACCTCGTGGTTCCCGCGGCGCGAGCCGTAGGAGTTGAAGTCGCGACGGCCCACGCCGTGCTCGGCCAGGTAGAGGCCCGCGGGGCTGTCGGCCTTGATCGAGCCGGCCGGGCTGATGTGGTCGGTGGTGACCGAGTCGCCCAGCTTGGCCAGCACGCGCGCGCCGTGGAAGTCGACGACCGGCGCGGGCTGCGCCGGCATGCCGTCGAAGTACGGGGGCTTGCGCACGTAGGTCGAGTCCTGGTCCCACTCGAACGTGTCGCCCTCGGGCGTCGGCAGCGCGCGCCACCGGTCGTCGCCGGTGAACACGTCGGCGTAGTCCTTGGTGAACATCGCGCGGTCGATCGAGGCGTCGATCGTGGACTGCACCTCGTCCGGCGTGGGCCAGATGTCCCGCAGGAAGATCGGCTGACCGGCCTCGTCGCGGCCCAGCGGGTCCGACTCGAAGTCGAAGTCCATGGTCCCGGCCAGCGCGTACGCGATGACCAGCGGCGGGGAGGCCAGGTAGTTCATCTTGATGTCGGGGTTGATGCGCCCCTCGAAGTTGCGGTTGCCCGACAGCACGGCGGCCACGGCGAGGTCGTGCTCCTGCACGGTCTCCGAGACCTTCTCGTCCAGCGGGCCCGAGTTGCCGATGCAGGTGGCGCAGCCGTAGCCGACCAGGTGGAAGCCCAGCTTCTCGAGGTACGGCCAGAGGCCCGCCTTCTCGTAGTAGTTGGTGACCACCTGCGAGCCGGGCGCCATCGACGTCTTGACCCACGGCTTGGCGGTCAGGCCCTTCTCGACGGCCTTCTTGGCGACGAGCGCAGCGGCGATCATCACCGAGGGGTTCGACGTGTTGGTGCAGCTCGTGATGGACGCGATCGCGACCGCGCCGTGGAACAGGTCGAACGAACGGCCCTGGGTGTCGGTCGTCGGGTACACGCGCATGGCCGACGACGTGATGGCGGGCGAGTCGGATGCGGGGAACGACTCGCGCTCGGCCTCGTCGACGCCGTTGGTGACCTCGGGCGCGTAGGTGGGCAGGTCGCGCTGGAACTGCTCCTTGGCCCGCGACAGCTCGATGCGGTCCTGCGGGCGCTTCGGGCCGGCGATCGACGGGACGACCGTGGACAGGTCGAGCTCGAGGTACTCGGAGAACACCGGCTGGACGTAGCTGTCCGCGGTCGGGTCCAGCCACATGCCCTGCTCCTTGGCGTACGCCTCGACGAGCGCGAGCTGCTCCTCGGAACGGCCGGTCAGGCGCAGGTACTCGATCGTCACCGAGTCGATCGGGAAGATCGCGGCCGTCGAGCCGAACTCGGGGCTCATGTTGCCGATGGTGGCGCGGTTGGCCAGCGGCACCGCCGCGACGCCCTCGCCGTAGAACTCGACGAACTTGCCGACGACGCCGTGCTGGCGCAGCTTCTGCGTGATCGTGAGCACGATGTCGGTGGCCGTGACGCCCAGCGGGATGGTGCCGGTCAGCTTGAAGCCGACGACGCGCGGGATGAGCATCGACACCGGCTGGCCCAGCATGGCCGCCTCGGCCTCGATGCCGCCGACGCCCCAGCCCAGCACGCCGAGGCCGTTGACCATGGTGGTGTGCGAGTCGGTGCCGACGCACGTGTCGGGGTAGGCCTTGCCGTCCCGGACCATGACGACGCGCGCGAGGTACTCGATGTTGACCTGGTGCACGATGCCGGTGCCCGGCGGGACGACCTTGAAGTCGTCGAACGCCGTCTGGCCCCAGCGCAGGAACTGGTAGCGCTCGCGGTTGCGCTCGTACTCCAGCTCGACGTTGCGCTCGAACGCGTCGGCGCGGCCGGCCACGTCGATCTGCACGGAGTGGTCGATGACCAGCTCGGCGGGCGCGAGCGGGTTGATGCGGCTGGCGTCGCCACCCAGGTCGACGACGGCCTCGCGCATGGTGGCCAGGTCGACCACGCAGGGCACGCCGGTGAAGTCCTGCATGATCACGCGGGCGGGCGTGAACTGGATCTCGGTGTCCGGCTGGGCGTCCGGGTCCCACTCGGCCAGCGCGCGCACGTGGTCGGCGGTGATGTTGGCGCCGTCCTCGGTGCGCAACAGGTTCTCGGCGAGCACCTTGAGGCTGAACGGGAGCTTCTCCACGCCCGGCACGGCCGAGAGTCGGAACACCTCGTACGAGGCGTCACCGACCTCGAGTGTTCCCTTCGAACCGAAGCTGTCGACGCTGCTCACGGGGGCTCCTTCGCTGGCGAGTCTGCCGGTGGTGCTGCCGGGGATGGGTGGTCACCCGGACCGCTGGGGGTGCGACCTCTCAGCCTAGGTGGCCGCGGTCGCGATTTATCTCGACATCAAGATACATGCTCGCGGGCCCCCGCGCACGCGCGTCCCGTCGTCGGCACGGCGTGCGTGCGGGGGCCCGCGGGCGGACCTCTAGGCCTGGGCGGCCCGCTCGGCGTCGACAGCGTCCTGCGCCTTGCGCTCGGCCTCGATCGCGCGCTGGTGCGAGCGCGGGTCGTAGTCCGGCGTGCCCTGCTTGTGCAGCTCCTGGGTGACCAGCCGCTTGGCCTCCGCCAGCCGGCTGACCGCGTCCTTGTCGCTCACGGTGCCTCCCTCCTGCCGGGCCGCTCCGGGTCCGGCGACGCGTTCCACGCTAGCCCGGAGCCACCCCTCCTGCACCCAGTCAGCGGGTCAGGACGGCGACCGCCTCGAGGTGGTGCGTCATCGGGAACAGGTCGTACGCCTGCAGGTCCGCCAGGGCGTACCCGGCGTCGGCGAACAGGGCGATGTCGCGGGCGAGGGCCGCCGGGTCGCACGCCACGTAGACGACACGCTCGGGCCGCAGCTCGGTGATGCCGGCGACGACCTTGCGCCCGGCACCGGTCCGCGGCGGGTCCAGCACGACCGCGTCGGCGTGCACGACGTCGGAGTCGGCGTCCACCCGGCCCGAGAGCACCTGCGCGACGTCGCCGGCGTGCAGCTCGACGTTGGAGCGGGAGTGCAGGTTGCGCCGCGCGTCCTTCACGGCTCGCGCGTCGCCCTCGACCGAGACGACCTCGCCCGTCTCGCCGACGGCGTCGGACAGCGGAGCCGTGAACAGCCCCGCGCCCGAGTACAGGTCGAGCACGGCCGCGCCGTCGACGTCCCCGAGGGCCGCCAGCACGGCGGCCACGAGCAGGTCCGGCGCCTCGCGGTGCACCTGCCAGAAGCCGGTGCCCGCCACGCGGAAGTCGTAGCCGACCTCGCCGCGCTGCACGTGCTCGCGCACGGCGGTCCGGGCGTTCGGGCGGCCGTCCATGCGGCGCCGCCCGAGGTCGAACGGCGCGTCGTCGACGAGCACGAGCGGGGCGTCGCCGCTCGCGGGGGCGATCGCCTCGACGCGGGAGCCGGCGGGCCAGCGCCGACCGAACAGGTCGAGCGCAGCGATCGCCTCGCTGGCCAGCGGCATCGACTCCAGGGCGTGCACGTCGTGCGAGCGGAACCCGCGCATGCCGGCCCGTCCCTCGGCGTCGGCGACCAGATCGATGCGCGTGCGCCAGCCGAGGCCGCCGCGCTCGTCGTCGCCGGGTGCCGCCTGGACGGGAACCTCGAGGTCGAGCTTGGCCAGCCGACGCAGCTGCTCGGCGAGCACGGCGGCCTTCCACGCGCGCTGTGCGGGCAGGGCGACGTGCGCGAGCTCTCCCCCGCCGACCCCGCCCGGGCCGGCCGCCGGCCAGGCCGACTCGACCCGGTCGGGCGAGGCCTCGAGGACCTCGACCGCGTCCGCGCGCCAGAACTTGGCGGTCTCGCCCGCGTCGGTGAGCCGCGCCCGGACCCGCTCGCCGGGCAGCGTGTGCCGGACGAAGATCACTCGCCCGTCGTGGCGTGCCACGCAGTGCCCGCCGTGCGCCACCGGCCCGATCTCGAGCTCGACCAGCTCGCGGGGAACGTCCTGTGCAGTCTCAGTAGCCACGCGGAACGGTACCCCGGACGGGCTCCTCGAGCCCCGTCTGGCCCTCGGAGGACGCCAGCTGCCACGGCACCGAGGCCACGACGACCCCGGGCGTGAAGAGCAGGCGCCCCTTCAGCCGCAGCGCGCTCTGGTTGTGCAGCAGCTGCTCCCACCAGTGCCCGACCACGTACTCGGGGATGTAGACGACGACGAGGTCTCGGGGGCTGTCCCGGCGGATCGAGCGGACGTAGGTGAGCACCGGCCGGGTGATCTCACGGAACGGCGAGTCGAGCACGCGCAGCGGCACCGGGATGTTCAGGGCCTCCCACTGCTCGCGCAGCGCGACGACGTCCTCCGGGTCCACGCCGACCGTCACGGCCTCGAGCACCTGCGGCCGCGACGCCCGTGCGTACGCCAGCGCGCGCATGGTCGGCCGGTGCAGGTGCGAGACCAGCACGATCGCGTGCACGCGGCTGGGGAGGGCCCGGGCCGACTCGGCGTCGACGCCGAGCGCGAGCTCCTCGCGGACCTGGGCGTAGTGCCGGTGGATGGACTGCATGAGCACGAACACGAAGATCATGGCCAGGATCGCGATGTACGCGCCGTGCGTGAACTTGGTGATCAGCACGACGAGCAGCACGGTCGCCGTCATGACGAGGCCGACCGTGTTGATGATCCGCGAGCGCTTCATCTGCGTGCGTCGGGCCGGGTCGGGCTCGGTGCGCAGGTGCCGGGTCCAGTGCCGGACCATGCCCAGCTGGCTCACGGTGAACGACACGAAGACGCCGACGATGTACAGCTGGATCAGGCGGGTGACCTCGGCGTCGAACGCGATGATGAGCGCGATGGCCACCAGGGCGAGCGTGACGATGCCGTTGGAGTACGCCAGCCGGTCGCCTCGGGTGTGCAGCTGCCGGGGCAGGTACCCGTCGCGCGCCAGGATCGAGCCCAGGACCGGGAAGCCGTTGAAGGCGGTGTTTGCGGCGAGCACGAGGATGAGGCCCGTGACGATGGCCACGAACACGGCCGCCCACGGCGCGCTCTGGAACACCGCGGAGGAGATCTGGCTGATCACCGGGTGCTGGACGTAGGACGTGCCGACGGGCACGCCGTTCTCCAGCAGCTGGGTCTGCGGGTCGTCGGCGAACATCACCCCGGTCGCCCGCGCAAGGAGCAGGATCGCCATGATCATGACGATCGACAGCCCGCCCAGCAGGGCCAGCGTGGTGGCGGCGTTCTTGGACTTGGGCTTCTTGAACGCGGGCACGCCGTTGCTGATCGCCTCGACGCCGGTGAGCGCGGCACAGCCCGACGCGAACGCGCGCAGGATGAGGAAGAAGCCGGCCAGGCCCGTCAGGCCCTGGTCGAACGCCGCGGACGGCGTCAGCTCGAGGCCCGCGCTCTCCGCCATCGCGAGGTTGCCCGTGAGCAGCTGGATCGCGCCCACGAGGGCGACGGCTCCGATCGCGAACATGAACAGGTACACGGGGACGGCGAACAGGCTCCCCGACTCCTTGACCCCGCGCAGGTTCGCGATGGTCAGCAGGACGACGAGCCCGACCGCGAACGCCGCCTCGTGCCCCCGCAGGGGCGGGAAGGCCGTGGCGGCGTACTGGGCGCCCGACGAGATCGACACGGCCACCGTGAGCACGTAGTCGACCAGCAGCGCGCTGGCCACGGTCACGCCCGCGTTGGGGCCGAGGTTGGTGGTGGCCACCTCGTAGTCGCCGCCGCCGGACGGGTAGGCGTGCACGTTCTGCCGGTACGAGGCGACGACGACGACCATCACGAAGACCACCGCGAGGCCGACCCACGGCGAGATGACGAGCGCGGCCGCACCCGCCAGGGAGAGCGTCAGCAGGATCTCGTCGGGCGCGTACGCCACCGACGAGAGCGCGTCCGACGCGAACACCGGGAGCGCGATGCGCTTCGGCAGGAGCGTGTGGCCGAGGCGGTCGCTGCGGACGGGGCGTCCGAGCAACAGGCGTTTGGCGGTATCCGAGAGGTCCGACACGATGCGCAATGCTAGGCCCGCGCGGCGCACGCCACACCACCGACACCAGCGCGCACGCCGGACCGGCGCAGCACGGTATAGCGTGCCGCACTGTGCACTTCGTGATCATGGGATGTGGCCGGGTCGGGGCGACCCTGGCCAAGAGCCTCGAGGACAACGGCCACTCCGTGTCCGTCATCGACCAGAACCCCGAGGCGTTCCGGCGCCTCGTCGACTTCGGCGGCAACAAGGTCACGGGCCTCGGCTTCGACCGCGACACGCTCACGCAGGCCGGCATCGAGGACGCGTTCGCGTTCGCCGCCGTCTCGGACGGCGACAACTCGAACATCCTCGCGGCGCGCGTGGTGCGCGAGACGTTCGGCATCGAGAACGTCGTCGCCCGCATCTACGACCCGCACCGCGCCGAGATCTACCAGCGGCTGGGCATCCCCACCGTCGCGACCGTGCGCTGGACCGCGAACCAGGTGCTGCGCCGCCTGCTGCCCATGGGCGCCACCGACGAGTACCGCGACGCGTCGGGCCAGATCCAGCTCTCCCAGATCGACATCCACGAGGGCTGGGTGGGCAAGCCGCTGCGCGCCCTCGAGGAGGCCAGCGGCGCCCGCGTCGCGTACGTGACCCGTTACGGCGACGGCATCCTGCCGACGTCCACCACCGTCCTGCAGGAGAACGACACCGTGCACGTGCTCATGCGGGCGGACGCATCCGCCCAGGTCGAACGGGTCCTCACCTCGACCCCGGCGGTGGAGGCATGAGGGTCGTCATCGCGGGCGCCGGCTCTGTCGGCCGCTCCATCGCGCGCGAGCTGCTCGGCCACGGGCACGAGGTCACGCTCATCGACCGGCAGCCGTCGGCCATGCGCGTCTCGCAGGTCGCCGACGCCGACTGGCTGCTGGCCGACGCGTGCGAGCTCCCCACGCTGCGCCAGGTCCACACCGAGGAGGCCGACGTGGTCGTCGCGGCGACCGGCGACGACAAGGCCAACCTCGTCATCTCGCTGCTGGCCAAGACCGAGTTCGGCGTCCCCCGCACCGTGGCCCGCGTGAACAACCCGAAGAACGAGTGGATGTTCGACGAGGCCTGGGGCGTCGACGTCGCCGTGTCCACCCCGCGGATCATGACGGCGATGGTCGAGGAGGCCGTCACCGTGGGCGACCTGGTGCGGATCTTCACGTTCCACCAGTCGCGCGCGGACATCCTCGAGCTCACCCTGCCCGAGGACTCCCCGCTGGCGGGGGTCCGGGTCGGTCAGATCGAGTGGCCGGCCGAGACCGTGCTCGCGTGCATCGTTCGCGACGCACGACCGATCGCGCCCAGCGCCGACGACACGCTCGAGGGCCGGGACGAGCTGCTGTTCGTCACGGCTCGGGAAGCGGACGAGGCCGAGCTGGAAGCGCTGCTGACCCGCGGACCAGCGACCAGCTGAGCCAGAGCGTCAGCGCGGTGAGCGGCAGTCCCATCGCGAGCTTGGCCGTGCCCAGCCACGCGACCTGGTCGGCCAGGTAGAGCGGGACCTGGACGACGAGCCGCAGCGCGAACATGGCGACCCACGGCCACGTCGCCAGCGCGTACCGGCGACGCAGGACCGGGTCGGCGCGCCACGCGACGGCGGCACCCCAGGACCCGTTGCTCGAGAGCGGACCCTCGGGCCGGAACAGGCCCATCACGAGCCCGACCAGCGGCCAGCCGACGAGGATGGAGACCAGGGTCCCGACGAGGTACACCACGTTGACCCACAGGCCGTACGCGAAGTAGTTCGAGGCGTCCCCGGACCGCCAGGCCCAGATCACGCCGATCCCGACCCCGAGCAGCCCGGAGAACGCCTGGGTCACGGGGGTGCGCTGCACGAGCCGGACGATCACGGCGACGACGGCCGCCGCCGACGCGGCGATCAGGGCCGGCGCGAGGCGCTGGCCGGATGCGATGAACACGACGACGAACAGCAGCCCCGGCGCGACCGACTCCGCGACGCCGCGGACGCCGCCGACCGCGTCAGCGGCCGAGAACTGCTCGGCCGTGAGCGCGCGCATGCCGCGCAGGCCGCCCTCCTCGGGCGGGACGAGGTCGTCGATCGCCTCGAACCCGTCGACCGGTCCGTCGTCGGGGTATCGATCACTCACCGGGACGCGGCCGCAGCTCGTAGCGCGGGTTGAACACGGTGCGGCGGCCGTCGATCAGGCACACGAGGCCCTCGATCTTCAGGCGTCGGCCCGGCGTGACGCCGGCGATCTCGCGGCGGCCGAGCCAGACCAGGTCCAGCGAGCCGCTGCCGTCGTACAGCTCGGCCTCGAGGGCAGGGACGCCCTCGCGCGGGCGCAGCGTGACCGACCGGATGACGCCGGAGACACTCGCGCGCGACCGGTCCGACAGCTGGTCGACGGGCGTGCACCCGACCGACCGGTGGGCGTCGGCGCGCTCCTCGTCGGCCTCGATCTCGGCCTGCGACGCGACGGCCTTCTTCAGGCGTTCCTTGAGGCTCATCGGATCTCCGTGATCTCCGGGCCGCGGGTCAGGGGGTCGAAGTCGGGGACGTTCGGCTGCTCCTGCGCCGGACCGGCCTGCGACAGGTTCGGCGTCCCCGGACCGGGCAGGCGCAGCGTGAGCAGGTCGCGCGGCGGACGCGCGTCCGTGCCGCGCACGACGACGATGCCGGCGAACAGCTGCTCCAGGGCGGTCGCGGCCGTCGGGTCCACCGCCGCACGCCCGGTCATCACGCCTCGCACGAACCAGCGCGGGCCGTCGGCGCCGATGAAGCGCGCGGGCCGGTGACCCGTGCGCCCCTCGGGCGTCCGGACCGGCAGACGCGCCAGGAGCTCGCGGCCGAACGGGCCCGGCAGGTCGTCGGCCGACCCGCCCTGCTGGGTCACCGACTCGGCGATCTCCGCGCGGATCTCGTCCCAGATGCCCTCGGTCCGGGGGGCCGCGAAGGCCTGCACCTGCAGCGAGGAGCCGTCGAGCAGGATCGACGCCGCGGAGACCACGTCCGTCGCCTTGTCGATCTCCATGCGGAGCTCCATGCCCTGCACGCCGGGCACCAGGATCGCGCCGAGGTCCACGCGCGGCAGGTCGTCGTCGACCTCCGACGAGTCCCAGGGGCCGCCCGTGCGCTCGACGACCTCGGGTGCGTCGTCGGTGTCGTCGTCGACCGTGCTCTCCTCGTCGACGGCAGCGTCTGCGGCGGCGTCGATCTCCGTCGCCACCGCGTCATCGGTGGCGGGATCCTTCCCACCACGCCGGAACAGCGCCACGTGCTCACTCCTCTTCGACGCGCTCGCGCGCATCAGTTGCCTACCACTCGACAGTAGTCCCGACCTAGGCGGTCGGTGCAGCCTTCCAGCCGCCGCTGGACCCGAAGCCGCCCTCGCCCCGGTGCGAACCGGGGAGCGTCTCGACCTCGACGAACCGCACCCGCTCGACCCGCTGGACGACGAGCTGCGCGATGCGGTCGCCGCGGTGCAGCTCGAGCGCGTGCTCCACGTCCGTGTTGAGCAGCGTCACGGCGATCTCGCCCCGGTAGCCGGCGTCGACGGTGCCGGGCGCGTTGACGATGGTCAGCCCGTGCCGCATGGCCAGGCCCGAGCGCGGGTGCACGAACGCGGCGAACCCGTCCGGCAGGGCGATCGCCACGCCGGTGGGCACCGTGACCCGGCCCTGCGGCGGGATCACGACGTCGATCCTGGAGACCAGGTCGGCGCCGGCGTCGCCCGGGTGCGCGTAGGCGGGCGCGGGCAGGTCGGGGTCGAGGCGCAGCAGGAGCACCTCGGTGCTGGGGTCGGCCGTCACGGGGCCAGACCCTACCCGCCGGATGGGATGCTGGGTGCATGCCCGACGCTCCCCCCACTGCCGCCCCCTACGCCGAGCGGCTCTGGCTCGGCCCGCTCGGCTGGGTGCTGCTCGTCGTCTTCGCGGTGATGATGTCCATCGCGTTCGTCCCGGTCGACGTGCGCCTCGCGGCCGCGGTCGGTGTCGCCGTGGTCGCGGTCGGCGCCGCGGTGCTCGTCGGCGCGGCCCCGCGGGTCGAGGTGCGCGACGGGACGTTCCGCGCGGGCGGTGCCCACATCCCGGTGGGGCTGCTGGGCGACGTGACACCCCTCGACGCCGCGGCGTCGAAGGCCGAGCTCGGTCCGCGGCTCGACGCGCGCGCCCACCTGGTCCTGCGTGGCTGGATCCACACGGCGGTCCGGGTCGAGCTGCACGACCCGCAGGACCCGACGCCCTACTGGGTCGTATCCACCCGCCACCCGGACCGGCTGGCCGCGGCGCTGCGCGCCTGATCGCCGACACACCTAGGGCCGGTCGCCCCGTGGTGCGGAGCGCCGGCCCTCAGATGGGTCGTGCAGTGGTGGAGCTGCTCAGGCTGCGCACTCGGAGCAGACGGGTCGACCGTCGCGCTCGTAGGCGAGCTGGCTGCGGTGGTGCACCAGGAAGCAGCTCGAGCAGGTGAACTCGTCGGCCTGCCGGGGCAGCACCCGCACGGAGAGCTCCTCGCCGGACAGGTCCGCACCGGGGAGCTCGAACCCTTCGGCCGCCTCGGTCTCGTCCTCGTCCACCACGCCCGAGTTCTTGTCGGAGCGCCGAGCCTGGAGCTCCTGGAGCGAGTCCTCGCTCAGGTCCTCCTCGGTCTTGCGCGGGGCGTCGTAGTCGGTAGCCATGTGTGGCGTCACACTCCGTGTCTGGATGGAATCTCGTACGCGGGATCAATGCACGCGACGTGCTTTTTGTTCCCGCGCGCGCTGGGATTCTGCACCAGTTTCGATCCCTGAGCGAACCGGACGCGTGACCATATTCGTCACACCCCGCGTGGGAGCGTTTTCAGGCGTCGGAATCCGCCCCGAGGCCCTCGAGGAGGGCGATCAGCTCTGTCACCCGTTCGGCTGAACCGGCGACGGTCATCGCTTCCTGGGCCGGCTGCCCGCGCAGGCCTGTGACCTGCGCGCCCGCCTCCTGGGCCACGAGCGCGCCGGCGGCCAGGTCCCAGGGCTGCAGACCCCGCTCGTAGTAGAGGTCGAGGCCGCCCGCAGCGAGCGTGCACAGGTCCAGCGCAGCAGATCCGACGCGACGAATATCACGTACCTGTGGCAACAGTTCTGCGACCACCCGTGCCTGTGCGCGGCGGCGCGACGCCGTGTATCCGAACCCGGTGCCCACCAGGGAGTCGATCAACGTTCGCGCGGCGTTCACCTGCAGCACGCGCCCGTCGAGCCGCGCACCCAGCCCGCGTCCGGCCGTGTAGGTCCGGCCGTCCTCCGGCGAGAACACGCACCCGGCCAGCGCGGTCCAGGTCGCCGGCTCGGGAGGGCCGGTGACGGCGGCGACCGACACCGCGTAGGCGGGGAGCCCGTAGAGGTAGTTGACGGTCCCGTCGATGGGGTCGACCACCCAGGTGATCCCCGAGGTGCCCGCCCGGAAGCCCTCCTCCTCCCCCAGGATCCCGTCGTCGGGCCGCAGCTCGGCCAGCCGCCGGCGCAGCAGCGCCTCCGAGGCGAGGTCCATCGCCGTCACCACGTCCTGCGCGCTGGACTTGGTCGCCGCGACGGAGACGTGCCGCCGACGGCCGTCGAGGATCAGCGCGCCGGCCTCGCGGGCGAGCGCCTCGGCGACCGCGACGAGGGAAGAGACATCACCGGGGTTCACGCGGTCCATCCTGTCAGCGGACGGTGCCTCGCCACGGTCCGGGGGCCTTGAGGTGGAAGCGCAGGGCGCCGACGCGCAGCCCGAACACCGCGAGCACGACGGCGACGCTGGCCGCCGGGGTCACCACGCCGAGCCACCACAGGAAGGCCGTCACGCTCGATCCCAGCACGGCCGGGATGGCGTACAGCTGGCGGTGGTGGAGCACCACGGGCACCTCCCCCGACAGCAGGTCGCGCAGCACGCCGCCGCCCACCCCGGTCATCACCCCGACCAGGACGGCGGCGGTCAGCGTCGTCCCGTACTCGAGCCCCTTGACGGTGCCGACGACGCTGAACAGCGCCAGCGCGCCGGCGTCCAGCACCACGATGAACCGGCGAGCCCGCTCGAGGCGCGGGTGGAAGAAGTAGATGAGGGTCGCGCCCGCCATGGCGGTGACGATGAACCGCCAGTTCGAGATGCCCACGGGCGGGACGGCGCCGATGAGCACGTCGCGCAGCATGCCGCCGCCCAGGCCGGCGGCCCAGCCGAGCACGAGGATGCCGAACACGTCGAACTGCTTGCGCACGGCGGCCAGCGCCCCGGACATCGCGCCGACGAAGACCCCGACCAGCTCGAGGACGGGTTCGAGGGGGATGTCGGTGTCCACGCGGCCGATCATGGCAGCGCCGACCGGGCACCCGCGGCACCCGGGTCGGTGTGCCGTTCCGCGGCGCACCGACCCGGGTCCGCGCCCTGGCGGCCGATCGGTGGCAGGCTCGTGCCGAGTTACCGGGAGGTCGCATGGGTGAGCTGGAGCTGGTGGGTCTGCACGAGGACGGGGAGCACCTCGTCCTGGTGGCCCCGGACGGGGCGCGCTTCCGCGTGCGCATCGACGAACCGCTGCGCGCCGCCGTGCGCCGCGACCGCCCGCAGCTCGAGCAGCTGCGCGCGGAGAGCGCCGGGACGCTGAGCCCGCGGGAGATCCAGGCGCGGATCCGCGCGGGTGCCACGACGCAGGAGGTCGCGGACGACGCGGGCCTGCCGATCGAGCGCGTGCGCCGTTACGAGGGCCCGGTGCTGGCCGAGCGGGAGCACATCGCCGAGCAGGCACGCGGCACGCGCGTCGGCCGGGACGTGGGCGCACCGACTCTGGGCGACCTGGTCACCGACCGGCTCGCCGCCCGCGGCGTCGACCTCGCCTCGCTGGCGTGGGACGCGGCCCGCGACGCCTCCGGCCCGTGGGTCGTGCTCGCGCGGTTCGCGGTCGGCGACGCCGAGCACGAGGCCCGCTGGACGTTCGACCCGGCCAAGCGCACCGTCGTGGCGGACGAGGACGAGGCCCGCTGGCTGTCCGAGACCGAGATCCCCGACGAGCCGGTGTCGCGCCGGCACCTCGCCGCGGTGCGCGACGTCGTCTTCGACTTCCAGGGCGACGTCCCGACGCTGCGCGCGCAGGACGGCGACCTGCCGGCCGACCCCGTCGAGCCCGCACCGGACCCGCAGGAGCAGACCGCGTCCCTGCTGGACGACCTGCGCAGCCGGCGCGGCGTGCGCCAGGCCGTCGAGCTCGGTGACGAGGACGACGACGAGTCCGAGGCCTTCGAGGGCTTCGGCCCGCAGCACGCGTTCGACTTCGGCCGGCTCGAGCCTGTCCCCGGCGCGCACCCGGAGGGCGCCGAGGACGAGGCCGTCGTCTATCCCCCGCCTGCTGCCGTCCCCGAGCCGGTCACCACGCCCGCGGCCTCGGCCGCCGAGCACGACGACGCGGACCGCCCGCGCTCCCGGCGCGGGCGCGCGAAGGTGCCCAGCTGGGACGAGATCGTGTTCGGGGCCAAGCCGGAGTAGCTAGAGCGACAGCTCGTCGACCGACGCCAACGTCTGCGCGCTCGTCGACGACGCCCTCGCGGCCGCGGCCGTCATCCGGCGCATGTGGTGCCGGCGGCACAGGACCTCGTACGCCACCTCGTCGGCACCCGCCTGCACGTCGCCGACCACCACCTGGGCGCCCTCGACCACCATGACCCCGCCGACGGTGCGGGCGTTGTGCGTGGCCCGGGCGCCGCACCAGCACAGCGCGCGGACCTGCAGGATCTCGACGCGGTCGGCCAGCTCGACCAGCCGGGCCGCGCCCGGGAAGAGGCGGGCCCGGAAGTCCGTCGAGATGCCGAACACGTAGACGTCGACCGCGAGCTCGTCGACCACGCGGGCCAGCTGCTCGACCTGCGCGGCCGTGTAGAACTGCGCCTCGTCGCCGATGAGGTAGTCGACGGGGCGACCGTGCGTGCGGCGCGCGATGACGTCCGCCCAGAAGTCGGTCGAGTCGTCGACCTCGTGCGCCTGCTGGGTGAGGCCGAGGCGCGAGGAGATCGTCGCGGCGCCGGCGCGGTCCTGCCGCGTGAACAGGACGCCGTCGCGACCCCGGGCCGCGTGGTTGTGGTGCATCTGGAGCGCCAGCGTCGACTTGCCGCTGTCCATGGTGCCCGAGAAGAAGACCAGCTCGGCCATCAGGCGACCACCACGCACGGGACGAGCATCTCGTGGCGCGTGAGCGACCCGTGGACGCCGACGAGGTCGAGCGACGCGAGCGACTGGGTCCGCGAGTCGACGACCGTCGCGCGGCCCGTCATCGCGACGACGACGTCGCCGATGACCGGCAGCACCTGCGCGGAGATCTCGCCGAACCACCCGTCGGCGGCGGCCTCGGCGCGCGTCGCGACGACGGCCGACGCGCCGAGCACGCCGCGCCAGCGCTCCGCGACGGTCGTCGGCTCGACGCCCCGCTCGAGGTGCAGGTGCAGAGCGCGCGGCTCCCCGGCGACCAGCTCCACACCCGCGCCCAGCACGGCGTCCGTCGCGACGTCCCAGCGCGCGGCGCGGTCCACGTCGACCATGCCGTGGTCGGCGGTCACGACGAGCAGCGTGTCGCGCGGCAGCGACCGCGCCAACCGGCCGAGCTCGGCGTCGAGCTCGGCCAGGGCGTCGCCCCACTGCCACGAACCCCAGCCGTGGTGGTGGCCCGCCTTGTCGACGTCGCCCCAGTACAGGTAGGCGACGCCGGGCCGGCGCAGGGCGTCGACCGTGGCGTCCACGCGCGCCGCGAGCGACTCCGCCGGCCGGTACGTCGGCCCGCGCAGCGCTGCCTCCGTCAGGCCCGAGCCGGAGAACCGCAGCGGGCCGATGCTCGTCACGGTCGTCCCTGCGGCGACCAGCCGCTCGAACACCGTGGTCTCCCGCTGCCACTCGCGGGCGGGCGGCAGCCCGGTCCAGCTGACGAGGTTGCCCAGCTGCCCCGTCGCGGGGTCGCGGACCGTGTAGCCGAGCATCCCCGTGCGCCCGGGCGGCAGCGCGACCCCGAAGGTGCCCATCGCGGTCGCGGTGGTCGACGGGAACGTGCTGGTCAGCGGCGTGGAGTCGCCGAGCCGCTGGCGCAGGAACGGGGCGTGGCCCGCGCGCTCCGCGAGGTTGGTGTGGCCGAGACCGTCCACCAGCACCACGCAGACCCGCGAGGCCGACGGCAGGCCCAGCAGCTCCTGCGAGAGCCGCGCCTCCGGGACCTCGTCGACGCCGAGCGCGCCGGCGACGGCCGGGAGCACGCGGCCGAGGCACGGGTACGTCGAGCTCGGCGCCACGAGGTCCGCGGCCTCGAACTCCGCGCGCGCCCGCGCGGACGCGGTCGTCAGAGCGGTCGGCACCTCGAGGTCGGTCATCGCGCCCGCGCGCTCGCCGCCGACAGCTGCCGCGCGAACGCCGTGGCGGCGCGTACCGAGTCGACGCCCTCGGCCGCCGAGCTCACGCGCACGACGACGTCGTCGGGCGCCAGCGTCCCGGTCAGGCCGTGGTCGGCGTCGCACGAGGGGTCGCCGCACGTGGCCGGCTCGAGGTCGACGCGGGAGACCGCGCCCCAGCCGATCACGAGGGTGAGCTCCTGCGCCGGCTGTCCGGGCACGTGCTTCTCGGGCAGCGGCACCACGTGGGTGAGCGCGACGGACGTCAGCTCCGCCAGCGGCACGGCCTCGGTGGTCGCCGAGGCGGACGCCGACGGGTGCTCGGAGTCGGCCGGGTGGTCGTCCACGTGCGCAACGACCAGGCGGGTGGGGGTCAGCACCAGCACGGTGACGTGCCGGCGCACCTCGGCGGCGTCGAACGTCGTCTCGGGGTGGACCAGGTGGGCCACGACCTCCTCGTCGGCGAGGGCCACGTCGAGCACGTCGACGACGAGCTCCGGGTAGTAGCCGGCACGGTGGAGGTCGTGGTGCAGGGCGGGAGCAGCGGGCACGCGCCCATCCTCCCACCTCACCGGCCGAGTCCTGCGAGCACGCACGCCCGTCACACCCTCGACAGCCGTCGGGTGGCGTCGGCCCGGTCCGCTCGCGAGACCGCCACCCGCGCCCCGAGGGCGACCGCGCCGTGCTCGGACACCACCACGGGGTTGAGCTCGAGCGAGCGCAGCTCGGGCAGGTCGTCGGCCAGGACGGCCACCCGGGCGATGATGTCCTCGAGCGCGGCCACGTCGAGCGCGGGCAGACCGCGGTAGCCGAACAGCCGCGGCGCCGCCCGGGCGGTGCGGATCAGCTCGGCCACGTCCACGTCGGTGAGCGGCGGGACGCCGTAGGCGACGTCGCCGAGCAGGTCCGAGGCGTCGCCGGCCAGCCCGAAGCTGATGATCGGGCCGAACAGCGGGTCCTCCACCGACCGCACCACGCACGCGGACCCGTGCGGCGCCATGGCTTGCACCTCGAGCGGCGCGTCGCTGTCCGCCCCCTCGTGCCCCTGCGCCAGCGCGAGCACCTGCGCCACGTCCGCGCGCAGCTCGGTCTCGTCGGCGACGTCGAGACGCACGCCGCCCAGGTCGGCGCGGTGGCGCAGGGCGGCGACGGTCGTCTTCAGCGCGACCGGCCAGCCGATCCGTTCGGCGGCGGCCACGGCCTCGTCGGCGTCGCGCACACGGACCGAGGGCAGCACGCTGAGCCCGACCGTGGCGAGCAGCTGCGCGGTCCTCTCGGCGTCGAGGGCGAGCGTGGCCTCGCCGGGCCCCTCGGCGGCGAGCCAGCCTGCGACCAGGCGGCGGGCCGCCCGCGTCCTGGCCCCGGCCGGGTGCAGCGGGCGGCCGCGGTCCCCCGCGCGCCACTGGGCATAGCGAGCGGCGTGCCCAAGGGCCAGGGCGGCGTCCTCGGGCGTGCTGTAGGCGGGCACCGTCCACTGCCGGCCGTCCTCGTCGCTGGCCGTCAGCTCGGGGGTCAGACCGTGCAGGTCGTAGATGCAGGCCACCGTGGTGCGCCCGGACCGTGCCGCCGCCCGCGCCACGGCTTCCTGCAGCACGGCGTCCGGCCCGCCGACCGTCGGGATGCGCACCACGACGACGACGTCGCTGTCCGGCGTGGCGTAGAGCTCGTCGACCGCGGCCCGGACCGCGTCGGGCGGGGCGTCCTCCGCCAGCAGCTGCACGTGCCCGCTGACCACCAGCCCCGCCGCGGCCGTCGCCTCGGCGACCAGCGCCGCGACCGAGTTGGAGCTCGCCAGGATGGCGGTGCGCCGGCCGGCCGGGAGCGGCTGGTGGGCGAGGACCTGCGCGACGTCGAGCAGCTGGTGGGTGTTCTCGACCCGGACGACGCCGGACTGGCGGAGCACCTCGGCGAGCGTGCGCGGCGGGGCGTGCGTCGGCCGCACCGCGTGGCCCGGCGGCACCACCTGACCCGACCGGCCGGCGGTCACGACGATCACCGGCTTGATCAGCGACAGGCGCCGCGCGACGCGGGAGAACTTGCGGGGGTTGCCCAGCGACTCCAGGTACAGCCCGACCACGTCGGTGCCGTCGTCGTCGGCCCAGAACTGCATGAGGTCGTTCCCCGAGACGTCCGCCCGGTGCCCCGCGGAGACGAACTGCGACAGCCCGATGCCCCGGCGCCGCACGGCCGCCAGCACGGCCACGGCCAGCGGCGCGGACTGGCAGAACAGCCCGATCCGGCCGGGTGCCGGCGGCGTGCGGGCCAGCGAGGCGTTGAGCTGCAGGCCCCCGTCACGCGTCGAGACGATCCCGTACGAACCCGGTCCGACCACGCGCATGCCCGCCCCGTGCGCGGCGCGGAGCAGCGCGCGCTGCCGCTCGAGTCCGTCGGGGCCCTGCTCGGCGAACCCCGCGGTGAGCAGCACGAGGCCCCGCACGCCCAGCCGGGACAGGTCGCGCACCACGTCGGTCGTCTCGGCGGCGGGAACGGCGACGACGGCGAGCGCGACCGGGCCGGGCACGTCGGCCAGCCGAGCGTGCGCGCCGGCCCCGGGCACGCCGACCGCGTGCACGACGACGGACGGGTCCCCCGCGCGCAGGTCCTCCAGCACGCCCGCGGCGAGCCGACCGGCGAACGACCCCGCCTGGTCGGCGCCCGGCCCCACCACCACCACCGAGTCCGCGTGCAGCAGGTCGCGCATCGACCGCGCCTCGGCCCGGTGCTCGCGGTCGGCCATCACCGCGAGCGAGCGGTCGGTCGGGTCGATGTCGAAGCCCACGGCGACCACGCCGTCCTCGGTGTTCTGCCGGACCTCGTAGCCGGCCTCGCGGAACGTGCCGATCATGCGGCCGTTCTGCGGCAGCACCTCGGCGACGAACCGCCGCACGCCGCGCTCGCGGGCGGCCGCGGCGAGGTGCTCGAGCAGCACGGACCCGAGGCCGCGGCCCTGGTGCGCGTCGGCGATGTTGAAGGCGACCTCCGCCTCGTCGTCGTCGATCTTGTCGTAGCGCGCGACGCCGATGATCTGCTCCACGGCGTCGGGGTCGACCGCGCTCGACACGGCGACCAGCGCGACGCGGTCGACGTGGTCGACGTTGACCAGCCTCTGCAGGTCACGCTCGGGGAGCCGTTCGAGGGGGGCGAAGAACCGGAGGTAGGTCGACCGCTCGGACTGGCCGACGTGGAACGCCTGCAGCGCGTCGGCGTCGGTGGGCCGCATCGGCCTTACGTGCGTGGTCGAGCCGTCGCGCAGCACGACGTCGGCCTCCCACGCGGACGGGTACGCGGGTACCGGTCGTGCGCGGTCGTCAGCCTCGACGTCTGCCATGTGCGCCACGGTAGTGCGGCGTGCCGCCCACTGGGGCCCCCGATCAGCGCGCCGCGGCTCGTCGGAGCGCCCGCACGGTCCACAATGGTCGCCGCACCGCAGACCGGCCCCCCCGAGGAGCAGCACCCATGGCGCGTCGCCCCGCGACCCCCGACCTCCCGCCCGAGGACCTCGTCGAGCGCATCGTCGACATCGACGTCGCCGCCGAGATGGAGGGCTCGTTCCTCGAGTACGCCTACTCGGTCATCTACTCGCGCGCGCTGCCCGACGCCCGCGACGGCCTCAAGCCCGTGCAGCGCCGCATCCTCTTCCAGATGTCGGACATGGGACTGCGGCCCGACCGCCCGTACGTGAAGTCGGCGCGCGTCGTCGGCGAGGTCATGGGCAAGCTGCACCCGCACGGCGACGCCGCGATCTACGACGCGATGGTCCGCCTGGCCCAGCCGTTCTCCCTGCGCCTGCCGCTGGTCGACGGGCACGGCAACTTCGGCTCGCTCGACGACGGCCCCGCCGCCCCCCGGTACACCGAGGCGCGCATGGCACCCGCCGCGCTGGCCATGACCACGGGGCTCGACGAGGACGTCGTCGACTTCGTGCCCAACTACGACAACAAGCTCACGCAGCCCGAGGTCCTCCCCGCGGCGATCCCGAACCTGCTGGTCAACGGCGCGGCCGGCATCGCGGTCGGCATGGCGACCAACATGGCGCCGCACAACCTGGTCGAGGTCGTCGCGGCCGCCCGGCACCTGGTCATGCACCCGGACGCCACCCTCGACGACCTCCTCCGGTTCGTCCCGGGGCCGGACCTGCCGTCCGGCGGCAAGATCGTCGGCCTCGACGGAGTCCGCGAGGCGTACCGGACGGGTCGCGGGGCGTTCCGCACCCGGGCGACCGCGCGCATCGAGAACGTCACGCCCAAGCGCAAGGGCATCGTCATCACCGAGCTGCCCTACACGGTCGGCCCGGAGAAGGTGATCGAGAAGATCAAGGAGGGCGTGCAGAGCAAGAAGCTCTCCGGCATCTCCGACGCGGTGGACCTCACGGACCGCCAGCACGGCCTGCGCCTGGTCATCGAGATCAAGACCGGCTTCCACCCCGAGGCCGTGCTCGAGCAGCTCTACCGCTACACGCCCCTCGAGGACTCGTTCTCCATCAACAACGTCGCGCTCGTCGACGGCCAGCCCCGCACGCTGGGCCTGCGCGAGCTGCTCGTCGTCTGGGTCGAGCACCGGCTGGTCGTCGTCCGCCGCCGCTCCGAGTTCCGGCTGGCCAAGCGGCTCGAGCGCCTGCACCTCGTCGAGGGCCTGCTCGTCGCGATCGTCGACATCGACGAGGTCATCCAGGTCATCCGCACGTCCGACGACGCCGACACCGCTCGAGCCCGCCTGCGCAGCGTCTTCGACCTCTCCGAGCCGCAGGCCGAGTACATCCTCGAGCTGCGCCTGCGCCGGCTCACCAAGTTCTCCCGGATCGAGCTGGAGAAGGAGCAGCAGCAGCTGGCCGAGGAGATCGCGGAGCTGCGCGAGATCCTGGCCGACGACGCCCGGCTGCGCGCCCTCGTCTCCGACGAAATGGCCGAGGTGGCAGCGACGTACGGCACCCCGCGCCGCACGATCCTGCTCGAGTCGGCGGGCGGCACGTCGGTCACCGGCGCCCCCGCCCCCCGCGGCGGCGCCGCACCCCTCGAGATCGCCGACACCCCGTGCTGGGTGCTCCTGTCCGGCACGGGTCTGCTCGCGCGGACCGCGTCGGAGGACCTGCCGCCCCGGGCCGAGGGCGCCCGCCGGGCCAAGCACGACGTGGTCACCGCTGCGGTGCCCGCCACCGCGCGCGCCGAGGTCGGCGTCGTGACGTCGCAGGGTCGCATCGTGCGCGTCTCGGTGCTCGACCTGCCGGGGCTCCCCCCGACGGACGGTGCGCCCTCCCTGTCCGGCGGCGTGCCGCTGGGCGAGGTGGTGACGCTGCTGCCGCGCGAGCGCGTGGTCGGCCTGACCTCGCTGGCGGCCGACGCCCCCACGCTCGCCCTGGCGACCGTGCAGGGCACGGTCAAGCGCGTGACCTCGGGCGACGTCCCCGGCAACCGCGACGCGTGGGAGGCCATCTCGCTCAAGGACGGCGACGAGGTGGTCGGCGTCGCCGCGGTCACCGACACCGACGAGCTGGTGCTGGTCGCCTCCGATGCCTCCCTCCTGCACTTCCCGGCCTCCGCCGTACGCCCGCAGGGCCGGGCAGCGGGCGGCATGGCCGGCATCAAGCTCGCCGCCGGTCAGCGCGTGGTGGCCTTCGGAGCCGTCCGCGCCGAGGCGGCCGCGGACGCCGTGGTGGTGACGGTCGCGGGCGCCTCCGGTGCGCTGCCCGGCACCCAGGCGGGCTCGGCCAAGGTGACGCCGTTCGAGGTGTACCCGGGCAAGTGCCGCGCGACGGGAGGCGTCCGGGCGCACCGGTTCCTGCGCAACGAGGACGCGCTCATCCTCGCGTGGGTCGGCGCGTCACCCGCCTGGGCCACCGGCTCGGCCGGCCAGCCGGTCGAGCTGCCGCCGCTCGACCCTCGTCGGGACATGTCCGGCACCGCGCTGACGGCGCCGGTCCACGCGATCGGCTGACCGCCCGGCGCTCAGACGAGCGCCACCACGTTGTCGGGGACCGGCGGCCTCTGCACGTAGCTGCGGACCGGCCGCGGCTCCGGGGCGCGACGCTCGGCGGCGTTCCGGAGGACCACGGCGGACGCGAGCAGGCCCTGCCCGACGACGTACGTCAGCATCACCCAGAAGCCCTGGCCGCCGAGGTGCCAGGAGGGCACGAACGCCTCGAGCGCGATGAGGCTGTCGCTCAGCAGGAATACCGCCCCACCGACGGTCGCGAGGCGCCCGAGCCCGGTCGCGAGCACCGCCATCGCGGTGAGCACGCCGCCGTAGATCGCCACCGGCACGAGCAGGCTTCCCGCGCCCGGCGCGCAGGCGGCGACCAGGCCGACGAGCACCGCGGCGTAGGGCAGCAGCAGGAGCGGGCGGCGATACACCACGGAGCGACGGACGTTCGGGGCGAACGCCACGACGTAGGCCACCTGCGCGAGCAGGAAGAACCCGACCATGACGAGGAACGCGGCGTCGTCCCCGACGAGCGAGGGCACCAGGTCGCCGAGCCACGAGAAGCCGAGCGCCACGAGCGCCCACGTCACGAGGTGGCCGCGGGGCCAGCGGGTCGCCGAGGCCACGACGGCCGCGAGCGCCGGCATCAGCAGCCACTGGCTCACCGTCGCGATGTCGTCGGCTCCCGCCCACTGGGCGGTCAGCTGCACGAGCACCAGCACGACGAAGACCGCGACCCACGTGCGCGCGGCCACGGACAGCGAGCGTCCCACGGCGACCTCCTCGAGCCGGACGTCCTCGTCCGGCGACAGAAAACGGCCGGACCTCGTCGTCCCGCCGCGCGAATGTTAACCCGCGCGGAGGCCGTCATGACGCGGTTCGACGCGCGCCTCAGAGCTCGATCGAGAACATGGTCGAGCTGTGGAACACCGCGTAGCCCAGACCCTCGTACAGCCGGTGCGCGCCGGACTGGTTCGCGGTGTCCACGCCGAGCTCGGCCATGTCCATGCCGTCCGCGCGGTAGGCCGCCATGCCCGTGGCCAGCAGCGCCGGCGCGAGCCGCTTGCCGCGCCAGGCCCGCCGCACGCCGAGCAGGTCGGTGTAGCCCGCCTTGTAGCCGATCACGGGCCAGTCCTGCTCGTAGCGTCCCGACACCAGGTAGCCGGCGACGTCTCCCGTGGCGTCGTCGACCGCGACGAAGCTCCACCGGGGGGCGAACATGCTGCGCCCCTGGGCCCAGTCCTCGGCCGTGCGCGGCTCGCTCCCCCAGTGGTCGGCGAACGCCTCGTTGTGCGCCAGCCGCACCTGGTCGTCCAGCTCCGCGCTCCACGGCACGATGCGCAGGCCGTCGGGTACCTCGACCGCCGGGAGCTCGACGTCGAGCGGGCGACGCATCTCGGCGTAGTACCGGACCGGCGTGAACCCGCCCGCCCGCAGGAGCCGGACGGTCGGCTCCGCCTCGTCCTGCGTGAACGACGCGAGCCGGGCCGGGAGCTCCTTGCCCGAGGCCGCGAGCACCTGCCGCCCGCGCGCCACCTCCCAGGCGAGCACCTGTCGCCCGATCCCGCGCCCCCGCCACTGCGGGTCGACGGCACCGTCGAGGAACGCCCGGACCACCCGCGCGTCCCCCGGCGGCTGGTTGACCTGCGCGAAGGCGCGAATGGCACCGTCGGCGTCGATGCCGGCGAGGGTGTCCCGCGTGTGGTCCTTCCAGTCGCCGTCGAACTCCTCGTCGATCTCCTCGGCGGAGGTCCGGAACGGCGCGCCGTCCGCCTCCTCGACGGCCGTGACGAGCCGGGTCAGCGCTGGGACGTCGTCGCGGGTGAGCGGGCGCCAGGTCAGGCCTGGCGTACCGGTCGGGACGGGGGCGACGGCGGGGGCGGCGGCGCGCACGGCGATGGGCGCGAGATCGGTGGTGGTCACCATGCCTACGATCCCCGCCGGCACACCGTCACGGCAACCGAAAAGCGCTCCTGCCGTCCGTCCCCGCGAGCTCGTGGAGTCCGACCCGTCGGCTCGTCGCGACGCTGCCCGTCCGGCGCGACTGCCTGTGCACCGCCGACCGGAACCGGCACGATGGCTCGTGTGTCGACCTCACCCCCGCGGCTGGTGCTCATCTGTGGGCTGCCGGCCTCGGGCAAGTCCACGCTCGCCCGCCGCCTGGCCGCGGAGCTGCCCGCGATCCGGCTCGACAAGGACGCATGGGTGACGCGGCTCGGTGGCGACGTGTGGGACGACGACCTCCGTGACCGTGTCGAGAGCCTGCTGTGGGACCTGACGCAGGAGCTGCTCGGTCAGGGGCAGAGCGTCATCCTCGAGTGGGGGCACTGGGCCCGGGCCGAGCGCGACCAGAAGCGTCTCGGCGCGCGCGCCCTCGGGGCCGAGGTCGAGCTGCGCTACCTCTCCGCGCCGATCGACGAGCTCGTCCGACGAGCGGAGCGCCGCACCGCGACCGGCGAGTGGACGGCCGCACCGATCACGCGAGAGCACTTCGCCACGTGGGCGACCGTCTTCGAGCCTCCCGATGAGGAGGAGGCGCAGCTGTTCGACGACCCGGTCTCCTGAGGGACGCCCTCCTCCGGGTCTCCTGAGGGACGCCCTCGTCGGCGAGACGGGATCGACTCGTCAGAGGGCGGTGGTCACGCGTCGATGCGGCTGCGGTCCAGACCCTCGGCGCCGGCGACGATGAAGTCCTTGCGCGGCGCCACGTCCGAGCCCATGAGCAGCTCGAAGATCTCCTCGGCGCGCTGCGCACCCTCGACGGTCACCCGACGCAGCGTGCGGTGCCGCGGGTCCATCGTCGTCTCGGCCAGCTGGTCGGCGTCCATCTCGCCCAGGCCCTTGTACCGCTGGATGTCGTCCTTGTAGCGCTTGCCGGCCCGGTCCAGCTTCTTCAGCGTCGCTGCCAGCTCGGCCTCCGAGTACGTGTACACGTACTCGTTCTTGCGCCCGCCCCCGCCGATCACCTCGATGCGGTGCAGCGGCGGCACGGCCGCGTACACCCGGCCGGCCTCGACGAGCGGGCGCATGTACCGGAACAGCAGCGTGAGCAGCAGGGTGCGGATGTGCGCACCGTCCACGTCGGCGTCCGTCATCAGCACGATCTTCCCGTAGCGGGCCGCCTCGAGGTCGAACGACCGGCCCGACCCTGCACCCACCACCTGGATGATCGCGGCGCACTCGGCGTTCTTCAGCATGTCCGTGATGGACGCCTTCTGGACGTTGAGGATCTTCCCGCGGATGGGCAGCAGCGCCTGGAAGTCGGAGCTCCGCGCCAGCTTGGCGGTGCCCAGCGCGCTGTCGCCCTCGACGATGAACAGCTCGCTGCGCTCGACGTCGTCGCTGCGGCAGTCGGCCAGCTTGGCGGGCAGCGAGGACGTCTCGAGCGCGTTCTTGCGCCGAGAGATCTCCTTCTGCTTGCGCGCGGACAGCCGCGCGCGCATCTCCCCGACGACCTTGTCGAGCAGCAGCGACGACTGCGCCTTGTGGTCGCGCTTGGGCGACACGAAGATCGCGCCGAGCTCGGTGTCGAGCACCTTGGCGACGATGGCGCGGACCGGGCCGGTGCCCAGCACCTCCTTGGTCTGGCCCTCGAACTGCGGCTCGGCCAGGCGGACGGTGACGACCGCGGTCATGCCGGCCAGCACGTCCTCCTTCTCGATCCGCTCCGAGGTGTCCCGCGCCGAGATCTTGAGCCGCCGGGCGTTCGCGTCGACCGCCTTGCGCATCGTCCGCAGCAGGCCGGCCTCGAAGCCGGCCAGGTGGGTGCCGCCCTTGGGCGTCGAGATGATGTTGACGAAGCTGCGCACCTCGGTGTCGTAGCCAGTGCCCCACCGCATCGCGACGTCGACCTCGCAGGTCCGCGAGACCTCCTGCGCCGTCATGTGCCCGCGCTCGTCGAGCACCGGGACCGTCTCGGTGAACGTGCCCGACCCGGTCAGGTGCCAGGTGTCGGTCACGGCAGTGTCCGGCGCGAGGTGGTCGACGAAGTCGACGACGCCCCCGCTGTGCAGGAACGTCTCCTCGTGCGGCCCGTCGGCGCCCGGGGTGCCCGCGATGCCGCGCTCGTCGCGCACCGTCAGCGTCAGGCCGGGGACCAGGAAGCTGGTCTGCCGGGCGCGCGTGACCAGCTCGTCGTACGCGAAGACCGCGGTCTTGGGGAAGATCTGCGGGTCGGCCCAGTACCGCACGCGCGTGCCGGTGCGCGCCCGGGCGACCTTCCCGCCGACCTCCAGCTCGGAGCCGGACACGAACGGCTCGAACGGGTTGTCGGGGCTGAGGCCGCCGCGGTCGTCGAACGTGCCGGGCTCGCCCCGGTGGAACGTCATGCGGTGCGTGCGGCCGCCGCGGTCCACCTCGACGTCCAGCCGGGCGGACAGGGCGTTGACCACGGAGGCGCCGACGCCGTGCAGGCCGCCCGAGGCGCCGTAGGAGCCGCCGCCGAACTTGCCGCCGGCGTGCAGCTTGGTGAACACGACCTCGACGCCCGTCAGGCCCGTCTTCGGCTCGATGTCCACGGGGACGCCGCGGCCGTTGTCCCGGACCTCGACCGAGGAGTCGGCGTGCAGCACGATCTCGATCCGGTCGCCGTGGCCGCCGAGCGCCTCGTCCACCGAGTTGTCGATGATCTCCCACAGGCAGTGCATGAGACCGCGGCTGTCCGTGGTCCCGATGTACATGCCCGGGCGCTTGCGCACCGCCTCGAGCCCTTCCAGCACGGACAGGTGCCGGGCGGTGTAGCCGGACTGCGAGGAGGTCGTCGTCACGGCCCCGATGGTAGTCGCCGGGCCCGACAGCCCGGCGGCACCATGCCGCCGGCAACAGCCGTGTTGCGGGCCGGTTACAGTCCGCTACGCGGTGAGCGAACCACCCGCTCCGGGTGCATGGGATCCGCTGCCGGGATGGTTCTATGTATTCGTGACCGGGACCATGACGCATCCACTGACCGCGGCCGACCGCTGCGACCGCTGCGGCGCACAGGCCTATGTCCGAGTTGTCCTCCCGGTGGGAGAGCTGCTCTTCTGCGCGCACCACGCGCGCGAGCACGCACCGAAGTTCGCCGAGCTGGCGACGCACGTGCAGGACGAGACCGACCGCCTGCTGGCCGAGCACGGAGCAGGAGCCGGCGCCGCGAGCTGACGCCGCCCGACCGACATCGACGAGGCCCGGACCTGATGGTCCGGGCCTCGTTCGTCGTCTGCCCAGGGGCCCTCGTCCGCCCAGGGTCCCTCGTCCGCCCAGGGTTCCTCGTCCGCTCGGCGTTCGCCGTCGGCTCAGGCCAGCACGTTCGTCCACGCGAGGACGCGGTACGCGCGCACGACGCCGTGGACGACGAACGGGTCGGCCGCCGCGAACTCCTCGGCCGCCTCCCGGCTGGTCAGCACGCACATCGACCCGTTGACCTCGGGCTGCTCGAACGTGCCGATCGCGACGAGCAGCCCGCGGGCCGAGAAGTCCTCGTAGTGGGCGACGTGCGCGGCCATGTGGACCGGCGCGAGCTCGAGCACGTCGGGTCCGGACTCGTAGAGCACGACGTACCGGACCTCCCTCACGGCGCCCCGTCGACGTGGGCGACCAGGCGGTCGAAGATCATGCCCCAGCCGCGCACGTACGAGCCGCCGCGGTAGCCCTCGGGCAGGGCGCACGCGCCACCCAGCTGCTCTTCGGTCATCCGCTCCCACCCGCGGTGCTCCACCGAGACGCGCGTGAGCGCGGCGCCCAGCGGGCGGAAGCGCAGCTCGACCTCCGTGGGCTCCGGGGTGAGCAGCCACGACATCGTGAACCCGTGCGGCGGGTCCCACGCGACCAGCTCGCCCCAGACCCGGGTGGTGCCGTCGTCCCACGTCTCGACGACGCTCCCGCCGAGCCGGCGCTCCATCGACACGTCGCGCACCCGGTCACCGCCCGACGAGAACGGCTCGACCGGCCACCAGACCCCGATCTCCCGGACGAAGACGTCGAACGTCCTGGTCACGTCGGCCCGCACGGTCGTCGCCTGGTGCACCGGCGGGGCGGCGAGCGTGAGCTCAGGCCGTGGCACGGGAGTCCCTCTCGGTGCCGTCGGCCTCGAGCACGCCCGCCTCGATCTCCACGAGCCGGCGGGCGGCGTCCAGCGACGCCGCCCAGGTCTCGTCGAGGTAGGCCCGGAGCCCGGCGAGCCCCTCGGGACGAGACCGGTAGAAGTTGCGCGTGCCCTCGCTGCGGCGGGTGACCAGACCCGCGTCCTCGAGCACCCGCAGGTGCTGGCTCACCGCGGAGCGGCTCACGTCGAACTCCTCCGCGAGCCGGCCCACGGGAACCTCGTCGTGGGCCAGCAGCGTGAGGATCTCGCGGCGCCGCGGCTCGGCGAGCGCGCGCAGGACCGTGTCCGTCGGCGTGTCCGTCTGGCTCACGCCCACAGTCCTACCGCATGCCCGTCCGGGTCGGCGAGGACCGCGATGCTTCCGTTGTCCGCGGGGAGCTTGGTCGGCGGTGTCAGGGTCGACCCACCGAGCGCCTCGGCCTTGGCGAGCGTCGCCGCGAGGTCCTCGACGCGGACGTACAGCAGGATCCCCGGCGGCATCCCGTCCGGGTCCGCGGCGCCGATGCCGCCGCCGACCGCCTCGGCAGGCGCGCCGGTGTCGATCAGCGTGTACCCGCCGAGCTCGGGCGGCGCCTCGCCCGACCAGTCGAACAGCTGTGTGTAGAACTTCCGCGCACGGTCGGGGTCCGTGCTGGTGATCTCGAACCACATGACGGGACTGCCCATGATCCACCTCCGGTCGGCCGGACTGACTCGTCTATCGTCAGTCGTCGCTAACCGTTAGTCAATACTTACGATCAAATCGCTTCAGCGGTCCGGACCCCGGAGCGCGGGGACGACGAAGGCCCGGACCGACTGGTCCGGGCCTTCGTCGTCGTCGGGTGCGCCTGTCAGTCCAGGTAGTCCCGGAGGACCTGCGAGCGCGACGGGTGACGCAGCTTCGACATGGTCTTCGACTCGATCTGCCGGATCCGCTCGCGCGTGACGCCGTAGACCTTGCCGATCTCGTCGAGCGTCTTCGGCTGGCCGTCGGTCAGGCCGAACCGCATCGACACCACGCCGGCCTCGCGCTCCGAGAGCGTGTCGAGCACCTGGTGCAGCTGCTCCTGCAGGAGCGTGAAGCTCACGGCGTCCGCGGGGACGACGGCCTCGGAGTCCTCGATGAGGTCACCGAACTCGCTGTCACCGTCCTCGCCGAGCGGCGTGTGCAGCGAGATGGGCTCGCGACCGTACTTCTGGACCTCGACGACCTTCTCGGGCGTCATGTCGAGCTCCTTGGCGAGCTCCTCGGGCGTGGGCTCGCGGCCCAGGTCCTGGAGCATCTGCCGCTGGACGCGGGCGAGCTTGTTGATGACCTCGACCATGTGCACCGGGATGCGGATGGTGCGCGCCTGGTCCGCCATGGCGCGGGTGATGGCCTGCCGGATCCACCACGTCGCGTACGTCGAGAACTTGTAGCCCTTGGTGTAGTCGAACTTCTCCACCGCGCGGATGAGACCGAGGTTGCCCTCCTGGATCAGGTCCAGGAACAGCATGCCGCGGCCCGTGTAGCGCTTGGCGAGGGAGACGACGAGCCGCAGGTTGGCCTCGAGCAGGTGGTTCTTGGCCCGACGACCGTCGTTCGCGATCCACTCGAGCTCGCGCTTGATCTTGGGCTCCATGGTGATGCCCGCGTTCAGCCGCTCCTCGGCGAACAGGCCGGCCTCGATCCGCTTGGCGAGGTCCACCTCCTGCTCGGCGTTCAGCAGCGCGACCTTGCCGATCTGCTTGAGGTAGTCCTTGACCGGGTCGGCCGTGGCGCCGGCCGTGACGACCTGCTGCGCCGGGGCGTCGTCGTCGTCCGCGTCGGAGTAGACGAAGCCGCTGTCCTCGCTCTCCTCCTCCTTGGCGGCCGGCTTCTTCTCGTCGCCGTCCTCGGAGTCCTCGTCGTCGGCGTCGGCGGTGTCCTCGACGACCTCGACGGCCTCGACCACGACCTCCTCGATCGCCTCGAGGTCGATCTCCTCGCCCTCGACGACCTCGTCCTCGACTGCCTCGGCGCCGTCGACCTTGCCCGTGGCGGGCTTCGCTGCGGCCTTCTTGGCGGCTGCGGTCTTCGCCGCGGCAGGCTTGGCGGCTGCGGTCTTGGCGGCCGTCGTCTTGGCGGCCGCGGCACGCGTGCTCGTCGCCTTGGCGGGCGCAGCCGGGGTCTCCTCGGGCGTCACGACCGCGTTGGTCGACGGGCGCGCCTTGGCGCTGGTCGCGGCGACGGCGCGAGCGGGGGCGGCCACGGGGGCCGGCTCACGGACGCCGATGCCGGCGGTCGCGAGCCCACGGACGACGGCGCGCAGACGCTTGGCGTCCTGGACGTCCGCCTGCTCGCACGCGGTGCGCAGCTCCTCGGCGCCCACGGTGCCGTGGGTGCGCCCGCGCAGGACGAGGTCCTGGAGGGCAGGGTGCTCGAACTCACGCGGAAGAGCGGGATGCGGGGTCTGGGACGACACGAACGACCTTTCGGCAGCGCGACACCCGGAACGGGGCCGGGAGGTAGATAGACATTGTACCGACCCCGGGGGCCGGTCGGCGCGATCACGGGCACGACGACAGGTCCGTCAGGGACGGCTCTGTGGGGGTCGTCGTGCTCAACGAACGGGGCGCGCGAGAGATTCCCGCGCCTCGCTCCCCAGTTCGACGACCCGCAGCGCGCGTGCGACGAGCCGCAGCGAGCGACTGAGGGGCGGTCAGCCCGGGCCGGGCTTCACCGTCAGCACCGGGCACGGGGCGTCGAACAGCACCCGCTGCGCGTTGGCCCCGAGGATGAGCTTGCCTACCGGGCTGCGCCGCCTCAGCCCGAGGACGACGAGGTGCGCACCGACCTCCTCGGCGGTCGCGATGAGGTCGTCCGCGACGTCGCCGCCGTTCAGCAGGCGCACCTCGTGGTCGACGCCTGCGGAGGCCAGGTCGGCGCGGACCCGGTCCAGCTCGGCCTCGACCGCTGCACGCTGCTCCTCCGGCTCGTCCGGCCGCGCACTCACGACGACCACGACGCGCGTGTCGCGTTGCCGCGCCTCCTCGATCGCCGCCCCGAGAGCCGCCCGACCTTCCGGAGTGGCCAGATAGCCGACCACGATGCCCATCGGTCCTCCCCTCGTCCCGCGGCAACACCGCCGTGCCCGTGACGCTACCCGAGGCTGCGGGCCGGGACGAGCGCACCGCGTGCGACGGCGTCGCAGGTCAATCGAGGTGCCGCACCCAGCCCGGCGGGATCGCGGCGACGAGCGCGTCGTCCAGCAGCTCTGCGAGGCGGTACGCGGGGCCGGCGTCGAGCGCGCCGTCCAGCAGGACCCGCGCGCGTGCGCCGTCCCCCCGCCACCACGCGAGCAGCGCCAGCAGGGTGAGGGCGGGAGCCTGGGCACCGGTCCGCCCGCGCGCGACCACGGCCTCGAGGACGGCCTCGTGCACGGCGGTGGCCCGCTCGGGCGGGACCACGCCCCGGTGCGGGTCGATGATCATCGCCATCGCGCCCCCCAGTGCCTCGTCCAGCTCCGGGGTCGGTCCCCCACCCCGGACGCAGCGCTCGGGCAGGTCGCCCGTGCCGGGCACGAGGGAGACCAGCACCGCGTCGCGCACCTGCGTGTCGGTCAGCCCGGCCTCGAGCCGGCCCCACGGTGCGCCGCCGGTACCTGGCCCCGCGGTGGCGACGAGGTCGACCGCGGACCGCCAGGCGACGACCGAGTCCTGACGCCACCGGGTCAGAGCGCCCGGCCCCACGAGCACGGCGTCCTGCCACCGGAGCTCCCACCGGCGCCGGACGCGAGCGACGGAACGCCGGATCTCGCCGTGCACCGGGGGGATGCGGGCGATGTCCGCGCGCGAGTCGGCGACAGCCGAGCCCGCCAGCACCAACGCGGCACCGACCTGGGTGGCATCGAGGTCGCGCAGCGGCCGCCCACCCGGCGGGCAGCACTCGTCCCGGCAGTCGAGCGCGAGGTACCCCTGCGGCGTGACCACCCACACCGGGACGTCGCCCAGCGGCTCGGCGGCCGCCTCCCGGAAGTGCTCGGCCGCCCGGTGGGCCGCACCGTCCTCGCCGCGCGGGTCGCGGTCGGTGTACACGACGAGGATCCCACGGCGCGCGGTGTCCCGACCCAGCAGGGACACGAGGGACCGAGCGAGCGCCGGGCCGCCGGTCGGGTGCGCCAGGTGCGGCAGGTCGACCCGGACGACCAGGCCGACCGCGCCCCGGGGCGGCCGCAGGCTGACGGCGACGGCGCTGTCCTGCGGGCGGAAGCCGAGCCGGTGCGGCACGAGCGCGAGGATCTCCCGGGGTTCGCTCACCCGGAGCGTGGTGGTCTGCATGGCGCCAGCCCACCCGAGCGGGCCGGGGTCCGGGCCCGGTGCCGCCCGATCTGTGCACGAGGGCGCCGCTCGGCGGGCATGTGGGCGGCTCGGCGCACCGGCCGGGCGGCTAGCCTGTGCCGATGCCCAGCCATGCCGCCCTCCGTGCGCGCGCCCGATCCGGCGTCGCCGCCGTCGTCGTCGCGCTCGCCGTCGGCGCGTCCGCCGCGGGGTGCACGACCAGCGGCCCCGGGCGGGCGACTCCGACCGGCAGCGCCGTCGCCGTCGCGACCCCCGCGCCGTCGCCCACCGAGACGCTGCTGCCGGAGGGCGCGGAGAGCCCGCACTCGGCCGTCGGCGAGCTGGTCGCGGGCTTCCCCGCCGCGCTCGTGCCCGTGCCCGAGGGCGCCGACGTGCTGGTCTCGTCGGCCGAGCCCGTGGCCGGCACGGACCTCACGGAGATCAGCCTCAACCTGCGCACGGGCCAGGACGCCGCCGGCCTGCTCGCCGCCGTCCGCGCACCCCTGGTCGCCGCCGGCTTCACCGAGGGCACGCCGCCCGCGCCGGAGCCGGGCCTCGCCGCCCAGTCGACGTTCTCCCGGGGCGACGGGTCCGAGCTGCTCGTCGTCGGGATCCTCGACCGCGACGACGAGCGCACCCTGACGCTCGGCGGGCGGGTGCGCGCGACGGCGCCGTAGGCTGCCCGCGTGAGCGCAGCCAGCCCCGCCCTCGTCGACGTCGAGGACGTGCGACCCCGGATCGACGAGCTCCTGACCAGGCACGTCGACCAGCTGCGCACCGTGCTCGCCGCGGCCAGCGAGGACGCGGACGTGCTCGCCGACGCGGTCGCGCAGATCCTCACCGGTGGCAAGCGGCTGCGCGCGGCGTTCTGCTACTGGTCGTGGCGCGCGCACGGCGGTGTCCCGGGCACGCCCGAGGCGGACGCGGTGCTCCGGGTCGGGGCCGCGCTCGAGCTCTTCCAGGCCGCGGCGCTGTTCCACGACGACGTCATGGACGACTCGGACACCCGCCGGGGCTTCCCCGCCGCGCACCGGGCGTTCGCCGGGCTGCACGCCCAGCACGGGCTGACCGGCGACCCGGAGCGGTTCGGCATGTCGGCCGCCATCCTGCTCGGAGACCTCACCCTGATCGCGAGCGAGCAGGAGTTCGCCGGAGCGCTCGCGCAGCAGCCGCTCCAGCGTGCGGAGCGCGCGCGCACGGTGTTCGACCTCATGCGGACCGAGGTGACCGTGGGCCAGTACCTCGACGTGCTGGCGCAGGCCCTGCCCTGGGGCGACGACCCGGTGAGCGACGAGACACGGGCCCGCGAGGTCATCCGCGCCAAGGCGGCCCGGTACAGCGTGGAGCACCCGATCGTGCTCGGCGCCGCGCTCGCCGACGCCGGCGAGGGCGAGCTGGCGGCGTGCCGGACGCTCGGACTGCCGCTGGGCGAGGCGTTCCAGCTCCGCGACGACCTGCTCGGGGTGTTCGGCGACCCCCGCACCACCGGTAAGCCGGCGGGCGACGACCTGCGGGAGGGCAAGCGGACTGTGCTCACGGCGCGGGCCGTCGCCCGGGCGCGGGCCGCGGCCGACGACGCCACCGTCCAGCTGCTGCGCGACCGGCTCGGCGACCGCTCGCTGAGCGAGTCCGACGTCGCCGCCCTCGCCGCAGCCATCGAGGGCACGGGCGCGGCCGACGACGTCGAGGCGCTCATCGACGACCTCGCCGGCCGCGCGTTCACGCTGATGGACGCCCGCCCCTGGGCCGAGCCGGCGCGCGGACAGCTGATCGGCCTCGCGCACGCGGCCGTCGACCGCCGCGCCTGACCGCGCTCGGCCAGGGAACAGCGGGACCGCGACGGTCAGAGCTCGGCGGCCGCCCGGCGTCGGATCTCGGTCTTGCGACCCGCCCGCAGCGCATCGATCGGCGTGCCCGGCAGCGAGTCGTCCGGCGTGAAGAGCCACTCGATCGCGGCCTCGTCGGAGAACCCGGCGTCGGACAGCACCGTCAGCGTGCCCTGAAGGGACGCGAGGACCGTCCACGGCTGGTCGGCGTCGGGATGGGTGGGCTGGGCGGGGTTGGCCAGGTGGCCGGGCACGAGGAAAGCCGCCGGGATCGAGAACACCCGGGGGTCGCCGCGCCGGGTGCCGACCAGCTTGCGCTCCTGCACGATCCGGCGGACCTTCGACGCGTCGAGGCCGATCCGGTCGGCGACGTCAGGGACGGTGAGCCACTCGTCGACCAGGCGGTCGAGGGCGTCAGAGGAATCGTTCACCCGACCAGAGTACGCAATCGGGAATTACACCGGCGCAATTCCCTCGCGCGCTTTCCCCTCCCCGGGTATTCAGATACGTTCGCATTCTGTCACTCCAGTCACACGAGCAACATCCGTTCACTTTCGCACCATGAGGTAGGCCCCATGTCCCAGCACGCCACCGCTCGCCGTCTGGCCACTGGCACAGGTGCGACCCTCGCGCTCGCCGTCGTCGGCGTCACCGCGACGGGGGGCGCGGCCCAGGCCGACGACTCCTACACGGTCCGCACGGGCGACACCGTCAGCCACATCGCCGCCCGCACCGGGACCACCGTCACGGCGATCGCGCGCGCGAACGCCCTCGCCGACGCGTCCCGCATCCGGATCGGCCAGGTCCTCACCATCCCCACCGGGTCGTCGGCCGCTCCCGCACCCGCCGCGCCCGCGCCGGCTCCTGCCGCCGCGACCTACACCGTCGTCGCCGGTGACACGGTCAGCCACATCGCGACCCGGCTCGGCACGTCCGTCGCCGCCATCGTCGCGGCGAACGGGCTCGACACGCGGGCGCTCATCAGGATCGGCCAGACCCTGGCGATCCCGGGCGCCGGCGCCTCGGCCGCCGCCCCGGCTCCGGCCGCGGCCGCTCCGGCGCAGGCGGCCGGCTCGGTCTCCTACACGGTGCGCTCGGGCGACACCGTCACCGGCATCGCCGCCGCGAAGGGCACCACGGTCGCCGCGATCGTCGCGGCCAACGGCCTCGACGCGCGTGCCCTCATCCGCATCGGCCAGACGCTCACCGTGCCGGTGCCCGTCGCCGCCCCGGCACCCGCCTCGGTCGGCAACACGTTCGCGGGCCGCACGTACGCGGAGTCCGTCGTCGCCGCCGCCAACGCCAACCTCGCGACGCTGCGCGGCTCCGGGGTGCCCTCGAAGGCGGACATGCAGGGCAGGATCGCCGCGACGGCGCGGGCCATGGGGGTCGACCCGGCGCTCGCGCTGGCCGTCGCGTTCCAGGAGTCCGGGTTCAACCACGCGGTCGTCTCCCCCGCCAACGCCATCGGCACCATGCAGGTCATCCCGAGCTCGGGCGCGTGGGCCTCCGACCTGGTGGGCCGGCAGCTGAACCTGGTCGACCCGGACGACAACGTCACGGCGGGCGTCGCCATCCTGCGCGCGCTCGTGCAGAACGCGCCCGACCTGCCGACGGCGATCGCCGGCTACTACCAGGGCGCGTCGTCGGTGCAGCGGAACGGCATGTTCGCGGACACGCGGCGGTACGTCGCCAACGTCCAGACCCACATGACGCGCTTCCGCTGAGGCCCTGCCTGCCGCATGCGCGGCACGGGCGACCGTAGACTCCCTGCCGTGGGAGCCACCGTCACCGATCCGCTCGTCGGCCGCCTGGTCGACAGCCGGTACGAGGTCGTGTCCCGCATCGCCCGCGGCGGCATGGCCACCGTGTACCTGGCGGTCGACCGGCGCCTCGACCGCGACGTCGCGCTCAAGGTCATGCACGCCCACCTGGCGGAGGGCACGTCCGGCTCCGACTTCGTCGCCCGCTTCCGGCGGGAGGCCCGCACGGCCGCCCGGCTCACCCACCCCGGGCTGGTCAGCGTGTACGACCAGGGCGTCGACGGCGAGACCAGCTACCTGACGATGGAGTACATCGACGGGTCCAACCTGCGCCGGCACATCGGCGAGCGGGGTGCCCTGACCGTCGGCGACGCGCTGCGGATCGGCGAGAACGTGCTCGACGCGCTCGCCGCGGCCCACCGCGTCGGCCTCGTGCACCGGGACATCAAGCCGGAGAACGTCCTGCTCGCGACCGACGGCCGCGTCAAGCTGGCCGACTTCGGGCTGGCGCGCGCGGTCACCGAGGTCACCTCGACCACCACCGGCACCGTCCTCGGCACGGTCGCCTACCTGGCCCCGGAGCTCGTCGTCCGCGGAGTCAGCGACGCCCGCACCGACGTCTACGCCTGCGGCATCCTGCTCTTCGAGATGCTCACGGGCCGTCAGCCGTTCACGGGCGAGACGCCCATCCAGGTGGCGTTCCAGCACGTCAACAACGACGTGCCTGCGCCGTCGGAGCTGGCGGACTGGCTGCCCATCGAGATCGACGACGCCGTCCGGGCGCTCGCCGCCCGCGACCCCGACGACCGCCCGGTGGACGCCGCGGCGGCACTCGCCCTGCTGCGCCGTACCCGCGCCGCGCTGGACGACGAGACGCTCGCCCGCCACGCCGACGTCGCCCCGTCGATCGTGCTCCCGGCGGCGACGGACCCGGCCGAGACCGATCTCGAGGCGGACCCGGACGACTCGGCGGAGTCGGACGACGACGACCTCGACGCACCGGCCGTCGACGCGCTGGCCGACCCGGACCAGGACGAGACCACGCTCCTCGAGACCGGCGACGCCCGCGGCACGACGGTCGCGCTGCCGATCGGGCTCGGTGTCTCCGCCGCGGAGCTCACCGGTCACCCGCCCGACGAGCCCGCACCCCGACGCCGTCACCGCGCCCGCTGGATCGTCCTGCTCGCCCTGCTCGCGGCGCTGATCGGTGGCGGCGCCTGGTGGTACCTGCAGATGGGTCCGGGCGCGTACACGACGGTCCCGACGATCATCGGGCAGGACGAGGCCGAAGCCACCGCGATCCTGCGGCACGCCGGTCTGGGTGCCCACCCGACGTCGGCCTTCGACGCCGAGGCGCCCGTCGACAAGGTCTTCACGACCGATCCCGGACAGGGCGAACGGATCCGCAAGGACGGCACCGTCACGTTCACGATCTCCAAGGGTCCGGACTATGTCCCGGTGCCCGCCGGCGTGGTGGGCGCGCTGCAGGCGGACGCGGAGGCCGCGCTGGCCTCGGCCGACCTGGACGCCAACTACACCGAGCCCGCGTTCAGCGACTCCGTCGGCGTCGGGTTCGTCATCAGTGCCACGCTGCCGGACGGCTCACCCGCCGAACCGGGCAAGCAGACGATCCGCGGCACCGTGGTCCTGCTGACGCTCTCCAGCGGGCCGGCGCCCGTCACGATCACGTCCGTGGTCGGGTTGAGCGTGGAGGAGGCGACTGCAGCCGTCCAGGTGGACAACCTCAAGCTCGCGCCGACCGAGGTGTTCAGCGACACCGTGGCAGCAGGCCTGATCATCGACCAGTCACCTGCCGCCAGCACTGACGGCCACCGCGGCGACACGATCACGGTCAACGTCTCCAAGGGCCCCGAGAACGTCGTGATGCCGAACGTCGTCAGCAAGCAGTTCGACGCGGCCAAGGCCCAGCTCGAGAAGCTCGGACTCGTCGTCAAGCGTGAGAACGTGCTCGGCGGATTCTTCGGCACGGTGCGCGACCAGAGCGCACCGGCTGGCCAGCCCGTGAAGGTCGGCACGGAGATCGTCCTCACCGTCGTGTGATCGCCCGTTCCCCGCGAGGTGGCGAGCCGAGTCGCGCCGCGCGGTGTGAGCGGCCCGCTGTGGTGGGCGTGCGGCGACGCGCAGCGGCGACCGGTCAGCACGCTCACACCGCGCGGCGCCCCGGACCGGGCGGGCACGTCACGACTCGGGGCTACGACGCGCGGAGCAGCTCCACGACCTGGAACGCCATCTCGAGCGACTGCTGGTGGTTCAGGCGCGGGTCGACCAGCGTCTCGTAGCGTCGCGCCAGGCCCTCGTCGTCGATCTCCTCGGTGCCGCCCAGCACCTCGGTGACGTCGTCCCCGGTGAGCTCGATGTGCAGCCCGCCCGGGACGGTGCCCAGGCCGCGGTGGACCTCGAAGAAGCCGGCGACCTCGTCCATGACGTCGGAGAACCGGCGGGTCTTGTAGCCGGACGCGGACGTGATCCCGTTGCCGTGCATCGGGTCGCAGACCCAGGTGACGGGGCGGCCGTCGGCGGTGACCTTCTCGACGAGGGCGGGCAGCAGGTCGCGGACCTTGCCGGCGCCCATGCGCGTGATGAAGGTGATGCGGCCGGCCTCGCCCTGCGGGTTGAGCTTGTCGATGAGCGCGAGCGCGTCGTCGCCCGTCGTCGTCGGGCCGAGCTTGATGCCGAGCGGGTTCTGCACGCGGGAGAAGTAGTCGATGTGCGCGCCGTCCAGCTGGCGGGTGCGCTCCCCGATCCACACGAAGTGGCCGGAGCAGTCGTACGGCAGGCCGGTCCGCGAGTCGATGCGGGTCAGCGGACGCTCGTAGTCGAGCAGCAGACCCTCGTGGCTCGAGAAGAAGTCGACCGACCGCAGGGCGTCGAAGTCGGCGCCGCACGCTGCCATGAACCGGATGGCCCGGTCGATCTCGGCCGCGATCTCCTCGTACCGGGAGTAGGACGGGTTGGCCATGAAGCCGCGGTTCCACTCGTGCACCCGCAGCAGCGACGCGAAGCCACCGGTGGTGAACGCGCGGATGAGGTTCAGGGTCGACGCGGCCGTGTGGTACGCCTCGAGCAGTCGCTGCGGGTCCGGCGTGCGGGCCTCGGGCGTGAACTCGTAGCCGTTGATGATGTCGCCGCGGAAGGCGGGCAGCGTCACGCCGTCGCGCGTCTCGCTGTCGGACGAGCGCGGCTTGGCGTACTGCCCGGCCATCCGACCCATCTTGATGACGGGCAGGCTCGCGCCGTACGTCAGCACGACGGCCATCTGCAGGATCGTCTTGATCTTGTTGCGGATGTTGTCGGCCGTGGCCTCCCCGAACGTCTCGGCGCAGTCGCCGCCCTGCAGCAGGAACGCCTCGCCACGGCCTGCCGCGGCCAGCTGGGAGCGCAGGTGGTCGGCCTCGCCGGCGAAGACCAGCGGAGGCAGCGTCGAGAGGCGTGCGGTGACCGCCGCCAGGGCGGTCGCGTCGGGCCACTGCGGCTGCTGGAGCGGAGACATCGAACGCCAGGCCTCGAGCCCCGCGACGACCTGCGGGTCGGGCTCGACGCTCATGAGTGGCTCGCCGGGACGAGGGGCTGCCCGATGTCCTCGAGCAGCGCGCCGAACCACGGCTGCGAGACGTCGAACGCCTTGCCACCGGCGATGCGCGGGAACTCGATCGCGCGCAGCACGTCGCCCTGCTCCTCGTCGTGCCCGATCACGCCGGACTCGCCGCGCAGGGCGGACTCGACGGCCAGGTCGGTCATCGACTTGATGAGGCGCAGGTCCTCGGCGTTCGCGGCCGCGGCGCGCGAGTAGTAGCCGGACTTCTGCACCATGACCTTCTCCGCGCCCAGCTTCTCGGCGAACTGCTTGGCGAACCACTGGCCCGGGTTGATCGTGTCGAGCCGCACGTGCCCGAAGGCGTCGCGCAGCACCTCCTGGCCGGAGGACTCGAGCTGGTCGACGATCTCGTGCATGCCGGCACCCTCGGACAGGAAGATGTTGACGTTGCCCTGCGAGTCCATGATCTGCTTCAGGCGTGCGGCCTCGGCGTCGATGTCGAGCGCCAGCTCGGGCAGGAAGACGGCGTGGATGTCCCAGCGCTCCCGCGTGAGGCCGATGCCGGGCACCCACTCCTGCGTGTCGAGCCACTTGCGGTAGTCGGCGGCGGCGGCGGCGGTGAGCCAGCCGCAGTGCCGGCCCATGACCTCGTGCACGATGAGCATGCGGGGGCCGGAGCGGTGCTCGCCGATGATGTTCGCGGCGAAGCCGGCGGCCTCCTCGGCGGCGGTCCACGCGCCCAGCGACTGCTTGATGGGCACCACGTCGTTGTCGATGGTCTTGGGCAGGCCCACCACCGTCAGCTCGTAGCCGTTCTCGTGCAGGTAGGCCGCGAGGTCCGCCGCGGTCGTGTTGGTGTCGTCGCCACCGATGGTGTGCAGCACGTCGACACCGTCGGACTTGAGCCGCTCGGCCGCCACCTGCAGCGGGTCCTGGCCCTCCTGGACGAGGCCGCGCTTGACGCAGTCCGCCGCGTTGGTGAGCTTGACGCGCGAGTTGCCGATGGGCGAGCCACCGAACCTGTGCAGGATGCCGGCCTTGGCGCGCGTCTCGTCGTCGATGACGATCTTGTCGCCCCGCAGGAGCCCGTAGTAGCCGTGCTCGTACGCGATGATCTCGATGTCGGGAGCGATCTCCGTGTACCGCTCGATGAGCCCGCCGACGGCGGACGACAGGCACGGGGCGAAGCCACCTGCGGTCAGGAGGGCGACGCGACGAACCGACATGAGAAACACCTCTCGTTGACACCGTCGGCGCGCACGTTCCGTCGGCGCGCCCCAGAGCCGGCGCTCAGGCCGACGGCGTCATCCTACTGACGTCTCGGGCTCGCCCTCGGGCGGGACCGGTACCTGGACGTCGGGCACAGGGCGCCCGCCGGGGGCCGCAGGAAGGTGGTCGGCGGCGTCGCCGGCGACGGCCGGGTGGCCGGTCGCGATGCGCGCCTTCTGGGTCGCCGCGTACACGTCGACGTACTCCTGGCCCGAGAGGCTCATCACCGCGTACATGATCTCGTCGGTCACCGACCGCAGGATGAACCGGTCGTTCTCCATGCCCTGGTAGCGGCTGAAGTCGAGCGGCTCCCCGATGACGACGCCGATGCGCATCACCTTGGGGATCCGACGCCCCGGCGGCTGGGCCTCGTCGGTGCCCACCATCGCGACCGGGATCACGGGGGCGCCGGACTCGAGCGCGAGCCGCGCGATGCCGGTCTTGCCGCGGTAGAGCCGCCCGTCAGGGCTGCGGGTGCCCTCGGGATAGATGCCGAACAGGTCGCCGTCGGCCAGGCGCCGCAGTCCGGTGCGGAGCGCGGCCTCGCTCGCCTTGCCGCCGCCGCGGTCCACCGGGATGGTGCCGACGCCGCGCATGAAGCCGGCGGTGAGGCGGCCCTTGATGCCCGAGCCCGTGAAGTACTCCTGCTTGCCGATGAACACCAGCTCGCGATCGAGGACCAGCGGCAGGAAGAAGGAGTCGATCACCGCGAGGTGGTTGCTCGCCAGGATCGCGGCGCCCTCCTCGGGCACGTTCTCCGCACCGCGCACCCACGGCCGGTAGACCAGGTGCAGCAGCGGACCCACGAAGACCCGCTTCATCAACCAGTAGAACAACGGTTCACCTCTCGACCCGACACACGGACTTTCCGTCCACCCGAGCCCTGTGCTCGCACCCGACGTCCCCCTGCCGCAGGCGGAGCCGAGCACGAGCCACGCCGACTGCTCGGTCCGACTCTAGAGTGCTCCTATGGCACCTCGCCCTGACGACCCCGACGACGGCGTCCAGCCGACGGGCGCGGACGTCCCCCCGCCGTCGCCCGAGGAGGGTGCCGAGGACGCCGGAGCCACGGACGAGGAGGCCTGGGCGGCCATCGTCGCCCAGCTGAGCGACATCGACGGGTACGACGGGGCGGACACGCCCGAGGCCGACGAGGCTCCCCCGGCACCCGCCGAGGCCGCCCCCGCCGCCGGGCTGTCGTTCCCGGTCGCCCCGTGGGTGGCCGACCGGCGCGTCGTGCGGCCGGCGCACGAACCGACCGGCGAGGCCGAGCTGAGCGGTCGCGACTGGGACGGCACGTCGCAGTACGACGAGGCCGAGTCTGCGGCCGACGACCGGGAGCACTTCGTGCCGCCGGACCCCGGTCCGGTGCTCGGTGGCGACCCGCTGCTCACCATGGCCTGGTTCGCCGCCGCAGGCATGCCGATCTTCCTGCTCGTGGTGCTCGTCGCGTGGCGCGACGCCCCGGCCGCGCTGGTCCAGGCCGCGGCGGTGGTCTTCGTGATCGGCATCGGCGTGCTCGTCTGGCGCATGCCGCACCGCCGGGACCCCGACGACGACGACACGGGTGCCGTCGTCTGACCGGCTGCTCCGCACCCGTCGTCAGAGACGCGCGAGGTCGGCCGCGCCCACCATGCCGGCGTCGTTGCCCATCGACGCGACGACGATCGAGGCCTCCGGCCGGTGACCGCGCCCGGACAGCTGCGCCGCGAAGCCGTTGCGTGCCGAGGCCAGCAGCAGGTCGCCCGCGTCCGCGACCCCGCCGCCGACGACGATGAGCGCCGGGTCGAGCAGAGCCGTCGCGGACGCGGCGCCCTCGCCGAGCCAGCGCCCGAGCTCGGCGAGCAGCTCGACGGCCAACGGGTCGCCCTCCTGGGCGGCCTGCGTGACCTGGGGGCCCGTGAGCTTGTCGACGTCGCCGCCGGCCAGCTCGAGCAGGCGGGCCGCGCGCTCGGGCTGGATGATCGCGGTCGCCTGGGCGTCGCGCACCAGGGCGCTGCCGGACGCGTACTGCTCCCAGCAGCCTTCGTGGCCGCAGCCGCAGTAGTGCCCACCGGGGACGACGCGCATGTGGCCGACCTCGGCCGCCACGCCCCAGGCGCCGCGGACGAGCTCCCCGTTGGACACGATCGCGCCGCCGAGCCCGGTGCCGACCGTGAGCATGAGCATGTCGTCGACGTCGCGTGCGGCCCCGAACCGGAACTCGGCCCAGCCGGCCGCGTTGGCGTCGTTCTCGACCACGATCAGCACGTCGTCGTCGCCGAGGATCGCCTGCACCTTCTGGCGCAGCGGGTAGTCGCGCCAGGCGATGTTCGGCGCGAAGAGCACGGAGGACCGGTCCGCGGAGACGAACCCGGCGGCGGCGACCCCGATCGCGCTGACCTCATAGGACCCGCTGAGCTCCTGGTAGACCTCGGCGATCGCCTTGTCGATGCCGGCGACGTCGTCCGGGGAGGTGTCGCGGCGCGTCTGCGCAAGGATCGTGCCGTCCTCGTCGACGACGCCCGCCGCGATCTTCGTCCCGCCGATGTCGACACCGATGGCGTGCATGTTCGTATGTGCTCCTACGCGCTCGTACCGTGCTCGCTACCGTCCGGTGCGGGGTCCCACGCTAGCCGCCCGCGCGCGCTGATGTGCTCTCTGCGCCCACGCGCCGAGCGGCACCGCACCCGGTCCGCCGCAGAGCGTACCCAAACGGGTGCTGGCTTCGGCGACCCGGAAGTCCCGTATCCTCGGGGCCACACTTCGCCCCTCTGTCACTGGAGCCAGCATGGACGAGTTCCACACGCCGTTGCGCCTCGAGGTCGATCCCTCGAACAACCTCAACGACCTGCTCGCCGAGCGTCTCACGGGAACCCCCGACCGCGTGGTCGTCGAGCACAAGACCCAGCAGGACGGCCCCTGGATCCCGCTGACCGCCCGGCAGTTCGACGCCGAGATCGTGGCCGTCGCCAAGGGTCTGGTCGGCCGCGGGGTGCAGCCCGGCGACCGCGTCGGCATCATGTCGCGCACCCGCTACGAGTGGTCGCTGATCGACTGGGCCGTCTGGGCCGCCGGCGCCATCCCGGTCCCCCTCTACGAGACGTCGTCGGCCGAGCAGGTCCTCTGGATCCTCACCGACGCGGACGTGTCGCTCCTCGTCGTCGAGACCGCCGCCCACGCCGCCCTGGTCGAGGAGGTCAGCGCCGACACCCCGCACCTGCGTGAGGTCCTGATCCTCGACGACGGTGCCGTCGACTCGGTCGTCGCCGCGGGCACCGACGTCTCCGACGACGAGATCGCGCGCCGCCGCGCGCTCGCGAGCCTCGCCGACGTCGCCACGATCATCTACACGTCCGGCACCACGGGCCGCCCCAAGGGCGTGGAGCTCACGCACGGCAACTTCTACGAGCTCACCGTGAACGCCGTCGCGGACCTCGACGAGGTGTTCGCCGAGCCCGACGCGCGGACGCTGCTTTTCATGCCGCTCGCGCACGTGTTCGCGCGGTTCATCGAGGTGCTGTGCATCCCGGCCGGCGCGGTCCTCGGGCACAGCCCGAGCACGACGACGCTCCTGGAGGACCTCGGCTCGTTCCGGCCGACGTTCATCCTGGCGGTGCCCCGCGTGTTCGAGAAGGTCTACAACTCGGCCGAGCAGAAGGCTGCCGCGTCCGGCAAGGGATCGATCTTCCAGCGGGCCGCCAAGACCTCGATCGTCTACTCGCGGGCGCTCGACAACCCGCGGGGTCCGAGCCCGTGGCTGCGCCTCCAGCACAAGGTCGCCGACGTCCTGGTCCTGCACCGGCTGCGGAACGCCCTCGGCGGACGGGCGCGCTGGGCCGTCTCCGGCGGGGCTCCGCTGGGCGAGCGGCTCGGACACTTCTACCGCGGTCTGGGCCTCAACGTGCTCGAGGGCTACGGCCTCACCGAGACGACCGCGCCGGCCACCGTGAACCGCCCGGGGCGCGGGACCAAGATCGGCAGCGTCGGTCTCCCCCTGCCCGGCAGCGGGGTCCGCATCGCCGCCGACGGCGAGATCGAGGTCACGGGCGTCCAGGTGTTCCGGGGTTACCACAACAACGACGCCGCGACCGCGGAGTCGCTGCACGACGGCTGGTTCCGCACCGGTGACCTGGGCTCGCTCGACGACGAGGGCTACCTGCGGATCACCGGGCGCAAGAAGGAGATCATCGTCACCGCCGGCGGGAAGAACGTCGCACCCGCCGTGCTGGAAGACCGTCTCCGGGCGCACCCGCTGATCAGCCAGGTCGTCGTGGTCGGTGACCAGCGCCCGTTCATCGGCGCCCTGGTGACGCTCGACCCCGAGGGCGTGCCCGGGTGGCTGGCGGCGCACGGCAAGCCCGAGATGACGCTCGCCGAGGCCGCCAAGGACGCGGACGTCCTCGCATCGCTCGACAAGGCGGTGGAGAAGGCCAACAAGGCGGTCTCGCGGGCAGAGTCGGTGCGCAAGTACCGCATCCTCGACACGGACCTCACGATCGCGAACGGCTACCTCACCCCGAAGCTGAGCATCCGCCGGTCCGAGGTGCTCAAGGACTTCGCGGGCGAGGTCGACGCGCTCTACGACGGTCCGTCGCGCGACTGACGGCTCACACCGCGCGCACCAGACGCAGGGGCGGGACGAGACCCGACGCCGCGAGCACGCCGATGGCGTGCTGCTCCGCGGCATCGAGCTCGACCGCCCCTGCGGTGGTCGCCGGGCCGGCGACGGGCACCGCCGGGGGTGCCGACGAGCGCACCGGGATGGTGAGGAACGTGACGACGCAGTCCGCGCACGCGGCCCCGCGCTCCGTGCAGGTGTCGCAGTCGATGATCATGCGGCGGACGCTAGCGACGCCCACTGACAGGCGCCGCTAGAGACGCTGCAGGCGCGTCACGAGCGTGCTCGACGGCACCACCCAGGCGCCGTCCGCCTCGACGTCCCGCGCGACCTCCTGGTCGCTGGTGACCACGACCAGCACCCGACCCGCCGGCTCGGCCGACACGAGCCGGCGGATGAGGTCGTCGGCGATCTCCCCGACGGCGAAGAGCACGCGCACCCCACGGGCGTACCCGCCGGGCGGCCCCTGCTGACCCTCCTTGCCGTCGAAGCAGCAGGTCACCTCCGCGCCGGTGCGCGCGGCGACACCCGCGAGCCCGTCGACGAGCCGCCGGCGCTGCTCGGCCAGAGACAGCTCGCCGAACCCGGACTTCGAGACGTTGTAGCCGTCGACCACCAGGTGCGCCCACGGCTGACGCAGGAGCTCGTCGAGCAGGGCCGGGTCGTCCACCGAGCGACCGCGCGAGCCGCGTCGGACGGCGGTCTGCTCGCTGGTCGGCCCGACGAGGTCCGCGGGGAGGTCGGCGACCGGCGGCAGCGCGAGCTCGGCCCGCAGCCCGCTGGCGGCGTCCACGATCGTGTCGAGCAGGAGCCGGACGCGGACGTCGGCGAGCTTGCGGGCGGCCCGGAGCTCCGCGCGGGCGGCCGTGCGCTCCGCCTGCGACACGCGCCGCTCCTCGAGCGCCTGGCGGAGGTCGTCGCCGGCCCGCGCCTGCGCCAGCTCGGCCGCGTCGAGCACGGCGCGCGCCTCCTCCGCCGCGCGGCGGCCCTCGCTGCGCGCGCGGTCCGCGTCGGAGCGCAACCGCCGCAGCTCGCGCTGCAGCGTGCCCAGCTCCTCCTGCGCGGTGCGCGCCTCCTCGCGGGCGACAGCTGCGTCGGTCCGCCACCGCTCGACCTCGGCCTGCGCGCGCTCCAGGCGGGCAAGCGCCGCCGTGGCCTCGGCGTCGGGGACCACCTCGGGCGGCGGGAGCAGGTCGCGCCAGCCCGGCGTCCCCAGCAGCCACGCACCGGTGGCCGCCGCGACGGACTGCTCGGGCGGTCCCTCCGCGCCGGGCCCGACCTGGGCGGCGAGCTCGGGGTTCGCCTGGGCCCAGACGCGCGCGACCCGGGCGCGGAAGGCATCCTCCTGCAGCGCGGCCCAGAGCGGCCCCGCGCCCGCCGTCGCGCGGCGGCGGGGGGCGAACCGGTGCACCGCGCGCAGCGAGGGCGGGACCTCGACGGGCTCGGCGGCGCCCAGCGCGTCGGCCGCGACCTGGACGAGCGCGGTGCGCACGGGGACCGGCACGTCGGCCGCGTCGTCGCTCGTCCCGTCCGCGCTGCGCATGCCAGCACCCTAGGCGGCGAGGTGGCCCGACGCGGGCCGACGGGCCCGCGAGGGAGGGGGACCACCGGGTCGCGCCCTCGATCTGCGCGCCATGCCTGTGCGGGGTCGGTCCGGTCCGCGACGCACCGGGCGAGGAGCCGGGCCGTGTCGGTGGCCGTGGGTAGCGTCCCAGCCATGTCGCCCGTCCGCCGCCTGCGCCCCGTCTGGGCGGACGCGACCCCCGACCCCGCGGCACGTCCGGTGCAGCCGAGCCTGGACGACCTGGGCACCCCGCTCTCGGACGTCGTCTTCGTCGTCGTGGACCTCGAGACCACAGGCGGCACGCCCGCGGACTCGGCCATCACGGAGATCGGCGCGGTCAAGGTGCGCGGCGGCGAGGTGCTGGGCGAGTTCCAGACGCTGGTCGACCCCGGCGGTCCCGTGCCGGCCTTCATCCAGGTGCTCACCGGGATCACCACGACGATGCTCATCGGCGCCCCGCCCATCGAGGAGGTGCTGCCCAGCTTCCTCGAGTTCTCACGCGGCGCCGTGCTGGTCGCGCACAACGCCCCGTTCGACATCGGGTTCCTCAAGGCCGCGGCCGCGCGCACCGGCCACGCCTGGCCGGGGAACAAGGTCGTCGACACCGTCCGGCTCGCGCGGCGCGTCGTCACGCGCGACGAGGCGCCGAACCACAAGCTGTCGTCGCTCGCCGCCCTGTTCCACGCGTCGGTGACGCCCAACCACCGCGCGCTCTCCGACGCCCGCGCGACGGTCGACGTCCTGCACGCGCTGCTGTCCCGGATGGCACCCCTGGGCATCACGCACCTCGAGGACCTGGCGACGGCCACCGACCCCGTGCCGGGCGACGTGCGCCGCAAGCGCACCCTCGCCGACGGCCTGCCCGACGGCCCGGGCGTGTACCTGTTCCGCGGTCCGGGCAACGAGGTGCTCTACGTGGGCACGTCGACCACGTCGCTGCGCCAGCGCGTGCGGTCCTACTTCACGTCGGCCGAGAAGCGCAGCCGGATGATCGAGATGGTGCGCGTCGCCGAGCGCGTGGACCCGATCCCGTGCGCTACGCCGCTCGAGGCCCGGGTCCGCGAGCTGCGGCTCATCGCGGCCCACTCCCCCCGCTACAACCGCCGCTCCCGGTTCCCCGAGCGCATGCCGTGGGTCCGCCTCACCTCCGAGCCGTACCCGCGGCTGTCGGTGGTGCGCGAGGTCAAGGACGACGACGGCGCCACCTATATCGGCCCGTTCTCGTCGGTGTCCACCGCGCAGCTGGCGGTCGACGCCCTGCACGAGACGTTCCCCATCCGCCAGTGCACCCGCCGGCTCCCGCTCGTCGCACCCGCCGGCGCGTCGGCGTGCGTCCTCGCCGAGATGGGCAGGTGCGGCGCGCCCTGCACGGGCCACCAGGGCGTGGCCGACTACGCCGACGTCGTCGGGCGCGTCCGGGACGCGATGCTCGCGGACGCCACCCCGGTGGTCGAGGCGCACGCCGACCGCATCGGCTGGCTCGTCGCGCAGGAGCGCTTCGAGGAGGCCGCCACCGTCCGCGACCGGCTGGGCGGCTTCCTGCGCGGCGCCAGCCGGGCGCAGAAGTTCGCGCCGCTCGCCGCCTGCCCGGAGCTCGTCGCGGCCAAGCGTGCCGACGACGGCGGGTGGGAGCTCGTCCTGGTCCGCTACGGCCGCCTCGCCGGCACCGCGCGCGTCGACCGGCGCACCGACCCCCGGCCCGCCATCGCGACGCTCCAGGCCACCGGCGAGCAGGTCGAGGCCCCCGTCGCCCCCGCGCCCGCGGCCCACCCCGAGGAGACCGACCTCGTCCTCGCGTGGCTCGAGAAGCCGGGCGTGCGCCTGGTCGCCGTCGACATCCCCTGGGCCTGCCCGGTGAGGTCCGCCGAGTCGCTGGGCGACCCCGCCACGGCGGTCGCCGCCCTGGTCAGACCCCGCCTCGCGCCGGACGGCGGCCGCCTGATCCAGCTGGTCGCCGCCGCGCCGGCCGAGCGGGAGCTCGACATCGCCGAGGCCCGGCCGGTGACGCTCGAGAGCGACGACGCGCGGGTCATCCCGATCAGCATCCGGGCGCCCCGCACGGCATGATGACGAGCATGCTGACCGCCATCGTGCTCATCGACTCGGACGCCTCGAGGATCCCGGAGGTCGCCGCCGCGATCGCCGACATCCCGGGCGTCAGCGAGGTCTACTCCGTCACCGGCGAGGTCGACCTCATCGCCATGGTCCGCGTGCGCGAGCACGACGACCTGGCCGACGTCATCGCGGACAAGGTGAGCAAGATCGAGGGCGTCATCCGCACCCAGACCTACATCGCGTTCCGCACGTACTCGCAGCACGACCTGGAGCAGGCGTTCGCCCTCGGGCTGGAGGACTGATCCGGAGCGCAGCGCAGGTCGAGGGGCGCGGAGCGTCACTCGGCCGTAGCGGAGCGCAGGATCAGTCCGACCACAAGCACAGTGGACTGACCCCGAGCGCAGCGTAGGTCGAGGGGCGCGGAGCGTCACTCGGCCGTAGCGGAGCGCAGGATCAGTCCGACCACAAGCACAGTGGACTGACCCCGAGCGCAGCGTAGGTCGAGGGGCGCGGAGCGTCACTCGGCCGTAGCGGAGCGCAGGACCAGGGGCGCGGAGCGTCACTCGGCCGTAGCGGAGCGCAGGACCAGTCCGACCACAAGCACAGTGGACTGATCCGGAGCGCCGCGCCCCCTACGCGCTGCTCGCCGCCCGCCACCGCTCCAGCACGTCGGCCGCGGCGCCGGTGTCCAGCGACTGCCGGGCGTGCTCGGTGGCCGCGCCGAGCCGCTCGACGAGGGTCCCCTCGGCGGTGCCGGGCAGCGTGCCGTCGGCCACGAGGGCCGCGGCGGTGTTGAGCACGACGGTCTCGCGCACGGCACCCGCCTCGCCGGCGAGCAACCGTCGCGCGACGTCCGCGTTGTAGTCGGCCTTCGCCCCGCGCAGCGACACGAGGTCGATCCGCGCGACGCCGAGGTCGGCCTCCCAGTCGATGACCGACTCGGTCACCGCGCCGTCGCGGACCTCCCACAGGCGCGTGGGACCGGTCGGCGCGATCTCGTCGAGCCCGTCCTCCCCGCGGAACACCACGGCGGTGACCCCGCGCTGTGCGAGGACGCCGGCCAGCAGGGGCGCCATCCGGAGGTCGGCGACGCCGATGGCGGCGGACCGGGGCTGCGCGGGGTTGGTGAGCGGGCCGAGGAAGTTGAAGGCCGTGCCGATGCCCAGCTCGGTGCGGGCGGCCGCGGTGTGGCGGAACGACGGGTGGAACACCTGGGCGAAGCAGAACGTGATGCCGACCTCGGTCGCCAGCTCCGCGACGCGCGCCGGCGGGTGGTCGAGCCGGATGCCGAGCGCCTCGAGCACGTCCGCGGAGCCGGACGAGGAGGATGCCGCGCGGTTGCCGTGCTTGACCACGGTGATCCCGGCGCCCGCGATGACGAGCGCGGACATGGTCGAGATGTTCACGGTGTGCGAGCGGTCGCCGCCGGTGCCGACGATGTCGAGCGTCCGCCCGGGCACCTCGATGCGGATCGCGTGCGCGAGCATCGTGTCCGCCAGCGCCGTGAGCTCCTCGACGGACTCGCCCTTGGTCTTGAGCCCGATCAGGAAGGCCGCCACCCGGGGGGTGGATGCGGCGCCGCTCATGATCTCGGCCATCGCCCACGACGTCTGCTCTGCCGTGAGGTCCCGCCGGGCCGTGAGGGTCGCGAACAGGTCGGGCCAGCTCGAACCAGCGGGGGCGTCGGTCATCGGGTGACGGCCCGCGCCTCGACGAGTCCGGCCACGGCACCGTGCAGCTCGACCGGGTCGAGCGGGCGGCTGACGACGGCGTCGGCGTTCGACCAGGAGGCGAGCCAGGCGTCCTGCGGCCGTCCGGTGAGCACGAGGGTCGGCGGGCAGAGGTAGATCTCGTCCTTGAGCTGGCGCGCGAGGCCCAGGCCCCCGACCTTGTCGGCCTCGCCGTCGAGGATCAGCAGGTCCAGCCCGCCGGCCTCGGTGGTGGCGATGACGGCCGCGGCGGTGGCCACCTCGACCCACTCGATGTCCCCCGCGCCGCGCCGCAACCGACGACCCACGGCGAGCCGCACCTGGGCGCGGGCGTCCACGTCGTCGCTGTACAGGAGGATGCGCGGGCCGGGGGCGGTGGCTGCGCTGGCGGGCTGCGCGGTGCTCATGAAAAGGGTCCTCACTCGTCGTCGACGTGCGTCCGAGGGCATCTTGGCACGGCTCGTGCCGCGTCGGCGGGGAGGCCCGCGATCGGGTCGCCCGGACGCATAGCACGGGGCCCGCGACGCGCCGCACGCGGCGACACCTCGACGGGCCGCGCCGACCCCGTCCGGTGCCTCATCGGGCCGCCAGATCCGCGTGATCGTCGGGGCACCCCTCGCGCGCGAGGGTCCGGATCCTGACGGTGTGACATTTACCTGTGGCCACGCTGAGGGTCCAACGTCCCATGCGGGGTCGTCATCAGCCATAATGACGAACGTGTCGACCGCAACGGCTGCCCCGCGCACCAGCCCCCACGTGAGCGTCAACCGACCGAACCCCGTCTCGGTGGGGACGATCGTCTGGTTGGCCAGCGAGCTCATGTTCTTCGCCGGCCTCTTCGCCATGTACTTCACGCTGCGTGGCGCAGCGCCGGAGGCCTGGGCGGAGAACACGCCGAAGCTGAACGTCACCTTCGCCGCGATCAACACCACGGTGCTGGTGCTGTCGTCCGTGACCTGCCAGATGGGTGTCTGGGCCGCCGAGCGATTCCAGCCCGTGCGCACCGGCTCGCTGTTCGCGGTGAACCGCTGGGGCATGAACGAGTGGATGTCCCTCACCTACCTCATGGGCGCCTTCTTCATCGGCGGCCAGATCTTCGAGTACGCGGAGCTGGTGAGCGAGGGTCTGACGATCTCCTCCAGCCCCTACGGCTCCGTCTTCTACCTCACGACCGGCTTCCACGGTCTGCACGTCGTCGGCGGCCTGCTCGCCTTCCTCTTCCTGCTCGGCCGCTCCTTCAGCGCGAAGCGCTTCGGGCACCACGAAGCCACCACGGGCATCGTCACGTCGTACTACTGGCACTTCGTCGACGTCGTCTGGATCGCGCTCTTCGCCGTGATCTACCTCTTGAAGTAAGGCGCAGCGGGCGCCCGCGCCCGTCGCTCCGTAGTCCCTATCCCCCATGTGCGAGACGAGGATCGATCCGTGAAGGCACTCGCAGCCCGCAGGCAGGATCGGCGCGCGCCGATCGTGCTGCTCCTGCTGGCGCTGCTGCTCACCGGTGGCCTGTACGCGGTGCTGGCACCGACGTCGGCCGACGCGACGCCTGTGAAGGCGAGCACCAACGACATCGCGACCGGCGAGAAGCTGTTCCAGGCCAACTGCGCGACCTGCCACGGGCCGTCCGCGTCCGGCACCGAGAGCGCCCCCTCCCTCATCGGTGTGGGGGCCGCCGCGGTCGACTTCCAGGTCGGCACCGGCCGGATGCCCATGCAGATGAACGGTCCGCAGGCGCAGGTCAAGCCGGTGCAGTTCAGCCAGGACCAGATCAACCAGCTCGCCGCGTTCGTCGCGTCGCTGGGCGCCGGACCGGCCATCCCGACGGCGGAGCAGGTCGACCCCGCGCTGGGTGACCCCGCGACGGGCATGTCGATCTTCCGCACCAACTGCGCGATGTGCCACAACGCCATCGGCGCCGGCGGTGCGCTGTCCCAGGGCAAGTTCGCCCCCAACCTCTGGGCGACCACGCCCACCCACCTGTACGAGGCCATGCTGACCGGCCCGCAGTCGATGCCCGTGTTCAACGACGCGAACATCACCCCCGAGGAGAAGCGCGACATCATCGCGTTCATCGACCAGCAGGGCGGCGCGTCCCCCGGCGGTCTCGACCTCGGCGCCCTCGGCCCGGTGAGCGAGGGCCTGTGGGCCTGGGTCGTCGGCATGGGCCTGCTCATCGGCGCAGCAGTCTGGATCGGAGCGAAGTCCTCGTGAGCAACCACGAACCCGGCCACGAGGCCAGCAACGAGCTCGTCACGCACGCGCCGGGCGCGCTGCCCGACAAGTTCGAGGATCCGGGCCACCCCGAGCACCACGACCGTCTCGGCGACAACGACCCGAAGGCGAACAAGAAGGCCGAGCGCCAGGTCGTCTTCCTGTTCGCGATCTCGGTCATCGCGACCATCGGGTTCCTCGTCGCGTACTTCGCGGTCCCGCCGGGCGAGTCCGTCGAGTCGATGCGCCTCTCGAACCTGCTGCTCGGCATCGGTCTCGCGCTCTCGCTCCTCGGCATCGGCCTCGCGGCCGTGCACTGGGCCAAGGCGCTGATGAACGACCACGAGAAGTCCGAGGAGCGCCACCTTCAGCGCAGCGACGACGAGACGCGGACCGCGGCCGTCGAGGTGCTCAAGGAGGGTGCTGCGGACTCGGCCATCGGCCGGCGCGGGGTGCTCCAGGGGGCCATGATCTCGGCGCTCGCGCTGTTCCCGCTCGCGATCATCGTGCCGCTCATCGGCAGCGTCGGCGAGGACTGGAACGTCTCCAAGTTCCGCCACACGATGTGGAAGAAGGGCACGCGCCTCGCGACGGACCCGACCAACCGCCCGATCAAGGCAGCGGACGTCACCATCGGCTCGGTGTTCCACGTGATCCCCGAGGGCCTCGAGGAGGCCGACTACCCGCTCGACGAGAAGGCCAAGGCCGTCGTCCTGCTGGTGCGCATCGATCCTTCGGAGCTCAAGGAGTCCGAGGAGAAGAAGTCTTGGTCCTACAACGGGATCGTCGCATACTCGAAGATCTGTACCCACGTGGGTTGTCCGGTCGCGCTGTACGAGCAGCAGACTCACCACCTCCTGTGCCCCTGCCACCAGTCGACGTTCGACGTGGCGGACGGAGCAAAGGTCGTGTTCGGACCGGCGAAGCGGCCCCTGCCGCAGCTGCCGATCACCGTCGATGACGAGGGCTACCTGATCGCGCAGAGCGACTTCAACGAGCCCGTCGGCCCGAGCTACTGGGAGCGCCTGGTCAAATGACGACGACAGCCACCCCCACCCCCGTCGAGAAGCTCGCCGCGGGTACGGCGGACTACCTGGACCAGCGGACCGGCATCGGCACCGCGGTCAAGACGTTCGCGCGCAAGATCTTCCCCGACCACTGGTCGTTCCTCCTCGGCGAGATCGCGCTCTTCAGCTTCATCACGATCCTGATCTCGGGCGTGTTCCTCACGATGTTCTTCGTGCCGAGCATGAACGAGGTCCACTACGACGGGCCGTGGGCGTCCCTGCAGGGCGTCCAGATGTCCGAGGCTTTCGCCTCGACGCTGCGCTTGTCGTTCGAGGTCCGCGGCGGCCTGCTCATGCGGCAGATCCACCACTGGGCCGCGCTGATCTTCATGGCGGCGATCGTCACGCACATGATGCGTGTGTTCTTCACGGGCGCGTTCCGCAAGCCTCGCGAGGTCAACTGGGTCGTCGGCTTCCTGCTGCTGATCCTCGGCCTGGCCGCCGGCTTCTCGGGCTACTCGCTCCCCGACGACGTGCTCTCCGGCAACGGCCTGCGCATCACGGACGGCGTCGTCCGGGCCATCCCGATCATCGGCAGCTACACGTCGTACTTCATCTTCGGCGGCGAGTTCCCGGGTCAGGACCTGATCCCCCGGCTGTTCACGGTGCACATCCTGCTGGTGCCCGGGATCATCCTCGCGCTCATCGGCCTGCACCTGTTCTTCGTCGTGCTCCACAAGCACACGCAGTACCCGGGCTCCGGGCGGACCAACAAGAACGTCGTCGGCTACCCGCTGTTCCCGATCTACGTGGCGAAGGCCGGCGGCTACTTCTTCACGGTGTTCGGCGTCATCGCCCTCATGGCGGCGACCATGCAGATCAACCCGGTGTGGAACTACGGCCCGTACGACCCGTCGCCCATCTCGGCGGGCGCGCAACCTGACTGGTACATGCTCTTCCTCGAGGGATCCCTGCGCCTCATGCCCGGGTTCACCGAGGTGGTGATCGGGCAGTACACGCTGTCGCTCAACGTGATCATCCCGGCGATGGTGGTGCCGGGCATCCTGTTCACGCTGCTGGCCGCGTACCCGTTCGTCGAGGCGGCAGTGACCGGCGACCGCAGCGAGCACCACGTGCTCGACCGCCCGCGCAACCGGCCGTTCCGCACCGCGTTCGGCGTCTCGCTCCTCACGGCGTTCTTCATCCTCGTGCTCGCCGGGTCCAACGACCTCATCGCGACGCACTTCCACCTGTCGATCAACGACATCACGTGGGCGTTCCGCGCGCTGATCTTCCTGGGCCCCTGGTTCGCGTTCTGGGTGACCAAGCGGATCTGCCTCGGCCTGCAGCGCAAGGACCGCGAGCTGGTCCTGCACGGCCACGAGACGGGTCGCATCGTGCGGTTCGCCAACGGTGAGTACATCGAGGTGCACAAGCCGCTGGACGCCCACGAGCGCTGGCTCCGGGTGCAGCACGACGCCATCCGCCCACTCGAGATCGAGCCGGCGGAGGACTCCCGCGGGGTGCGCCGCAAGGGCTACGCGCTCGACCGGATGCGCCAGCGTCTCTCGCAGACGTTCTACGAGGACCGCGTCGAGCCCGTCACGCCGGCCGAGCTGGCGGCGTCCCACTCGCACGGCGAGCACGACGCCGTCGAGGCGGGCCCCGAGCACGCACCGGCCGAGCTGACCGGCGCCGTCGGCGGCGGCCAGCACCTGGTGGATCCGCAGGATGAGACGGCCCCCGACGGGCGGAATCGCTGATCCTGAGCAAGAGTTGACCGTGGAGTCGGGCGGCTCGCCGTAACGGCGAGCCGCCCGTTTCTTCGTATCAGACGGGCCGCGACACGCGGTCCCAGACCGACGCAGGAGAGGTGTACTCACGCATGGCTGACTACTCGCTTCCGGATCTGCCCTACGACTACGCGGCCCTCGAGCCGCACATCTCGGGCCGCATCATGGAGCTGCACCATGACAAGCACCACGCCGCCTACGTGACCGGCGCCAACACGGCGCTCGAGAAGCTCGCCGCCGCGCGCGCGGCCGACGACTTCGCCGCGGTGAACCTGCACGAGAAGAACCTCGCGTTCAACCTCGGCGGCCACGTCAACCACTCTGTGTTCTGGCAGAACCTCTCCCCCGACGGCGGGGACAAGCCGACCGGCGAGCTCGGCGCGGCGGTCGACGAGTTCTTCGGGTCGTTCGAGGCGTTCCAGAAGCACTTCGCCGCCAACGCGCTCGGCATCCAGGGCTCCGGCTGGTCGATCCTCGCGTGGGACTCGATCGGCCAGAAGCTCGTGATCGTGCAGCTGTACGACCAGCAGAGCAACATCGCGCTGGGCCTGGTCCCCGTCGTCGTCCTCGACATGTGGGAGCACGCGTTCTACCTCGACTACGTCAACGTCAAGGCGGACTACGTCAAGGCGTGGTGGAACATCGTCAACTGGGCCGACGCCGCCGCGCGCTTCGACCGCGCGCGCACGCAGACCGCGGGCCTCATCGTCGCCGTCTGACAGCCCCTGTCGTACGCGAGGGCCGGCACCCGTCAGGGTTGCCGGCCCTCGCCGCGTCTCCGCCAACCTGAGGCCTCACGAGTTCGGCTGGAGCGTCCCGATCTCGATGCCGAACTCGTCGGCGAAGATCAGGTTCTCGCCCTGCACGGTCGCCTTCACCGACTCGGCGATCCAGGTGTCGACGCTCTGGCACGCCATGCGCGTGGTCGACCACGGGCCGAACGCCACCTGGTCGCCGTCCTGGTCCCAGGAGCCGGTCAGCCGGTTGCACCCGTCGGTCCCGGTGATCGTCCCGTCGTCCTTCAGCTCCAGCGACACGACGCCCTCGGTGTCCTGCATGCCCCACACGCCCGCGACGTCCTCGACGGGGGCGCTGGGGGCTGCGCCGGCGGCGTCGGTGCAGGCCGCGAGGGAGGCGGCCGCGAGGGCCGTCACGAGCGCGATGCAGGCGCGACGCCGGCAGCTGCTCACGACGTCTTCTCGAGGGTCCCGATCTCCTTGCCCTTGTCGTTCAGCACCGTCATCTCGTCGCCGGACACGGTTGCCGAGGACGCCGCCGACAACCAGGTGTCCACGTCCTCGCAGGCCATCATGGTGGCCGCGAAGTCGCCGAACTCGATGGTCGAGCCGTCGATCTTCCACGTGCCGTTCAGCTGGTTGCAGCCGTCCGACCCGCTGACGGTCCCACTCTCGATCAGCTCGAGGTTGACCAGGGGCTCCGACTTCGGCTGGGACCACTCCCCGGTGACGTCCTTGGTGGTCAGTGCAGAGCCGGAGCCACCGTCGGAGCCGCTGCTCGCACACCCGGCGAGCACCACCCCGACTGCGGCGACGAGCACGAGGGACCGGACCGCAATTGCTGACGAATGCCTCATTCCGCCGACGGTAGCGCAGCGGGCACGCGAATGCCCCCACCGAAACGGCGGGGGCATTCGCGAGACGGGCGATCAGTGCGCGTGCTGCCCACGGGAGAACTCGAACACCCAACCGACGAGGCCGATGACCCCGAACGCGATGCCGATGCCCGACAGCCACCACCCCACCGCGAGGCCGGCGAACGTGATCGCGGCGGAGACGCCGAGCACGAGCGGCCACCAGCTCCAGGGGCTGTACACGCCCTGGTCGCCGGCACCCTGCTCGATCTCGCCCAGCGGGTCGTCCTCGGGCCGCTCGTCGATGCGACGCGACAGCAGCGCGAAGTAGGCGCCGATCATGCCGACCAGGCCGCCGACCAGCGGGATGCCGACGGTTCCGACGGGCTCGCCGTGGCTCCAGGCCGCGTAGATCAGGCCGACGGGGACGAAGAACAGCACCCCGTAGAGGAAGAGCTTGGTCTCGAGCTTCATCGCGTGCCCTCCTCGTCCGTGCCCGGACGGTCCTCGACGATCGTCGCGGTGGACTGCTCGGGCTCGCCCGTGCCGCCCACGACGCGCTCGTTGGCGACGGCGCCCTCACCGCGGCGGTCGGCCTCCCAGTCCAGCGGGCCGGGGTTCGGCTCCACGTGGTCCATCGCGGCGACCTCGGGATGGTGCAGGTCGAACGCGGGACGCTCGGAGCGGATCCTGGGCAGCGACGTGAAGTTGTGGCGCGGGGGCGGGCAGCTGGTGGCCCACTCGAGAGAGGCGCCGTAGCCCCACGGGTCGTCGACGGTGACAAGCGGCGCGTTGCGCCACGTGGTGTAGACGTTCCAGAGGAACGGCAGCGTGGACGCGGCGAGGATGACGGCGCCGACGGTAGACAGCTGGTTCATCCACGTGAAGCCGTCGTCGGGTGAGTAGTCCGCGTACCGGCGCGGCATGCCCTTGACGCCCAGCCAGTGCTGGATGAGGAACGTGGTGTGGAAGCCGATGAACAGCATCCAGAAGTGGACCTTGCCCAGCCGCTCGTCGAGCATCCGGCCGGTCATCTTGGGCCACCAGAAGTAGAAGCCCGCGAACATGGCGAACACGACGGTGCCGAACACCACGTAGTGGAAGTGGGCGACGACGAAGTACGAGTCCGACAGCGAGAAGTCGAGCGCCGGGCTGGACAGGATGATGCCCGTCAGTCCGCCAAAGAGGAACGTGACGAGGAAGCCGATCGTCCAGAGCATCGGCGTCTCGAACGTGAGCTTGCCGCGCCACATCGTGCCGATCCAGTTGAAGAACTTCACGCCGGTCGGCACGGCGATGAGCATCGTCATGAACGAGAAGAACGGCAGCAGCACGGACCCGGTGACGTACATGTGGTGCGCCCACACGGTCACGGACAGGGCGGCGATGGCGATCGTGGCGTAGACCAGGCCCTTGTAGCCGAAGATCGGCTTGCGGCTGAAGACCGGCAGGATCTCCGTGATGATGCCGAAGAACGGCAGCGCGATGATGTAGACCTCGGGGTGCCCGAAGAACCAGAACAGGTGCTGCCAGAGGATGGCGCCACCGTTCTCGGGGTTGAACACCTGGGCCCCGAGGCGGCGGTCCGCACCGAGCGCGAAGAGGGCGGCGGCCAGCGGCGGGAACGCCATGAGCACCAGCAGCGACGTCACCAGGGTGTTCCAGGTGAAGATCGGCATCCGGAACATCGTCATGCCGGGGGCGCGCATGGTGACGATCGTGGTGATGAAGTTGACGGCACCCAGGATGGTGCCGAACCCGGCGAGCGCCAGGCCGAACACCCAGAGGTCACCGCCGAGCCCCGGCGAGTACACGGTGTTCGACAGTGGCGCGTAGGCGAACCAGCCGAACGACGCGGCGCCCTGCGGCGTGAAGAAGCCGGCGCCGGCGATGGTGCCGCCGAAGAAGAACATCCAGTACGCGAGCATGTTGAGCCGCGGGAACGCGACGTCGGGCGCACCGATCTGCAGCGGCATGATCACGTTGGCGAACCCGGCGAACAGCGGTGTCGCGAACAGCAGCAGCATGATCGTGCCGTGCATGGTGAACGCCTGGTTGTACTGCTCGCGGGACTGGAAGATGTCCATGCCCGGCGCGAACAGCTCGGCGCGGATGAGCAGCGCCAGGATGCCGCCGATGGCGAACCAGACGAACGACGTGATCAGGTACAGGTACCCGATGGTCTTGTGGTCGGTCGAGGTGATCCACTTGATCACCGTGCGTCCGAGGGTCTGGCGCGACGGCGCCAGGCCGGGGATGTGCTCCGCGACGGCGGCCATCACTTATCGCCTTCCTTCGGAGCGGAGTCCAGGTCCTGCTGGCGGCTGTACTCGAGACCGAGCGAGCCTTCCTGACCCTTGGCCTTGAGCTCCTCGATGTGCGCGTCGTAGTCCTCGCGCGACACGACCTTGACGTTGAACAGCATCGACGAGTGGTACTCGCCGCAGAGCTCGGCGCACTTGCCGAGGTAGTCGCCGACCTGCGTCGGCGTCACCTGGAAGGTGTTCGTCTTGCCCGGGATCATGTCCATCTTGTAGAGGAACGCGGGGACCCAGAACGAGTGGATGACGTCGCGGGAGTTCAGCGTGAACTCGACCCGCTCGTCCACCGGCAGGTAGAGCGTCACCTGGTCCTTGAGGACGCCCGTGCCGGCGCTGCCCACGTTCTGCGCGTGCTGGCCGGTGTCGTAGGCGTCGTCGTCGAGGTAGTTGAAGTCCCAGCTCCACTGCTTGCCGATGACCTGGATGTGGACGTCCGCGTCGGCCGCGGTGTCCTGGATGTCGGTGGTGTCGCGGTTGGTGTAGTAGAAGAGCACCCCGACCATGATGATCGGCAGGATCACGTACATGACCTCGAGGGGCACGTGGTACCGCAGCTGCACGGGGAGGGTGTCGTCACCCTTGCGCTTCCGGTAGACCGCGACGCACCACAGGATCAGCCCCCAGGTGATGAGGCCGACGATGAGCGCGGCGATCCACGAGCCGACCCACAGGTTCGTGATGCGACCGGTCTGGTCGGTGATCTCGTGCTCGGAGCTGCCGGGGAGCCAGCCGCGCTGCACCTCGGCGGAGCATCCGCTCAGCGCGACGGCGACGACAGCAAGCAGGCCGGCCAGCAACAGGGCTGGTCGCCGCGTGCGACGGGGGGTGTCCGGGTGCAACGGGGGGACCTCTCACTCGCGTCCCGTCGACTCCCCCGCAATGCTGCAGAGCGCCGCCCGGGACCTTCGTCCTCGACCTGTGCAGCCTAGCGCGCCGACCACATCGTTTCGTCCTGACGACACCCCTTGACGACACCGTGTCAGCACCATCACACCTCGCCTCCTTCACGGAAACCCGACGCCCCTACGGCACCCTCGGACCGCTCGTCCCGCGCCAGGTCACGGCGCTGCGGGGTTACGGTGCCCCCGTGAGCAGCCAGCCCGACCAGGACGACGCCGACCGCCCCGGCGACGCTCGTGTGACGCACACCACTGCCCGCCGGGTCGTTCTGGACGCCGGAGGCCGCGCCCCGCTGCTCCCGGCCGCCCGGACGGCGTTCCTCGAGGCGCTCGACCAGGGCTGGGCGGACCCCCGCCGGCTGCACGCCGAGGGTCGCCGCGCCCGCATGCTGCTCGACGGTGCGCGCGAGGCGATCGCGGCCRCCGTGGGCGCGCGGACGCCGGAGGTCGACCTCGCGCCGTCGCACACCGCGGCGCTGCACGG